>CAZONS010000001.1:0-32512 GCA_964581195.1 uncultured Thiobacillus sp.
GCCACGGTGTCGCCGCTGCGCAGGGCCTCGCTCATGCGCCGGGCCATCTCCACCAGCAGGCGGTCGCCGGCTTCATGGCCGAGACTGTCGTTGATCGGCTTGAAACCATCGAGATCGAGATAGCAGACCGCCAGCCGTTCGCCGCCGCGCTTGGCCTGGGCGATGGCATGACGCATGCGGTCGGCCAGCAGGACGCGGTTGGGGACGCCGGTGAGGGCGTCGTGCTGGGCGAGGTGCTGCAATTGCATTTCCTGCCGCTTGACCAGGCTGATGTCGGAGAACACTCCCAGGTAATGGCTGATCGCGCCGGACGCGTCACGGATGGCGGCGATGGACAGGCGCTCCGGATACTCCTCGCCATTGGCGCGACGATTCCAGATTTCGCCGATCCAGTGCCCATCGGCGTGGATCGCTTGCCACATCTCGGCATAGAAGGCGGGGCTGTGGCGACCCGAGGAGAGGATGCGCGGCGTCTGCCCGATCACCGCCTCCCGGGCGTGGCCGGTGATCTGACTGAAGGCTGGATTGGTGTCGACGATGGTGCCGGCCGCATCGGTGATGACGATGCCCTCGCGGGCATGTTCGAACACGCTGGCGGCCAGGCGCATGTCCGCCTGGCTGCGCTGGACGGCGTGCGCCATCTCGTTAAGGCTGTGCGCCAGTTCGGCGATCTCGCCGCCACCGGCCGCGCTTGCCCGCCAGGCATAGTCGCCCGCCGCCAGTCGCCGCGCGCCCTCGCGGAAGGCATTCAGGCGGCGCACCACCAGCAGTTGCGCCAGCCCCCCCGTCAGCAGCAACGCCAGCGCCACGATGGAGAGTTGCAGGAACTGTTCGCGCCACCAAATGCCGAGGATGCGCGCCTCGGTCGCCGCCGCCGGCAGCTTGACGCTGAGAATGCCGATCAGATCCCCCACGCGGTAGCCGTAGGTCTGCTGATAGCGGTCGCGGATCAGCGCCGGCGCCGTCTCCGGGCGGTCATGACAGCGCAGGCAGGCGGTCTCGATCCGGAGCGGGGTGGCGTAATGGTAGTAAGGGCGACCGTGCTCGTCGGTATAGCCGACCAGCCGCTCGGCTTCCCCGGGGTGGGCGCGGAAGTGGTGGATCGCGGCCCTCTCCAGCGCGTCCGCCTGGTGTTCCGGGCTGCGCGCGCGTTCGCTGACGCTGTTGAAGCGCACGCCGCGCCGGTCGATGTCCTGGAACGCGCGCGCGATGCGCGGCATGGCGTGGGCCGGCAGGATGGCGAGGCCATCCGCCGCGAGGCCGCTGTCGTCCGCCGGGAACTGGAACTGGGAGGCGCGACGCACCGCCATCAGCACGGAGTTCAGGACGCGTGCCTCTTCCAGCAGCATGGCTTCCAGGTTTTTCCGGGTGTGCTGGTAGCTGAACCAGGCGGACGCCGCCAGCGCGAGCAGCAGCACGATGCCAATGCCGAACCAGATCTTGTAGACCAGTCTCATCCTGGGATGCCGTGTTTGCTTGGGTGGCGACCGCGCGGCTTCGATCGGGTCATGCCGCATCGTCAGGCGCATGGCCCAACGCCTTGTCGGGCAGGCCGATGTAATAACCCTGTCCCAGTTCCACGCCCATCTCCCGGAGCGCGGCCAGCACCTCGGGCGACTCGATGTGTTCGGCGATGACGCGGATGCCGAGGCCGAGCGCGAGTTGATGGATGCTGTGGACGAAGGCGCGATCCTTGTCGTTGTGCAGCATGTTGACGACGAAGTCCCCCTCGATCTTGAGGAAATCCAGGGGCAGGCGGCGCAGGTACTGGAATGAGGAGAAACCGGAGCCGAAGTCGTCGATGGCCAGCTTGAAACCGGCCAGTTTCAGTTCCGCGACCAGGTTCTCCAGGGTGCTCAGGTTCTTCAGGGTGTCGCGCTCGGTGATCTCGAAGATCACCCGCTCCGCCTCGATGCCGCATTCCGCGACCATGCGCTTGAGTTCGGTCAGGAAGTTCGCCAGGGCGATCGAGCGCGGCGACAGGTTGATGAACACCAGGCCTTCGTATTGCCGCGCCGCCAGCGCGCGGAAGGTCTTCTCCAGGACGAGCAGGTCGAGCCGATGGATGACGCCGGCCTTTTCCGCGAATTCGATGAACCGCGCCGCTTCCAGATGCGTGTCGTCCAGAATCAGGCGGGAGAGCGCCTCGTAGCCGATGATGCGGCCGCTGCCGAGATCCATGATCGGCTGGAACCAGGGCTCGATGCGGCCCTCGTTGACGGCTTCCACCCCCCGCAGGGTGGTTTCGGTCATGTCGCGGAACCCCGCCGCCACATCCTCCTCGCGGGGGCTGCCGACCTGGTTCTTCCCGGCGCCCTTGGCCTTGTACATCATGGTGTCGGCGAACAGGAACAAATCCTTGGCGGTATCGGCGTGCAGCGGATAGACGGCCATGCCGATGGACGCGCTGCCGGAGAGCTCGCCGCCCGCGGTCTCGACGCGCATGCCGTCGATCGCTTGCAGGACTCTATGCGCGACGGTCGCGGCCATTTCCGGCAACACTTCCGGCAGCAGGACGACGAACTCGTCACCGCCGTAGCGGGCGAAGATGTCGCCCGGTCGCAGCACCTGTTTCACCGTCTGGGCGAAGGTCTGCAGATAGCGGTCGCCCACCGCGTGGCCGTGACCGTCGTTGATCAGCTTGAAGTTGTCCAGGTCGAGCACCAGCAGCCCGAAGCTGTAGCCCCGGCGCTCGGCGCGCGACACTTCGTATTCGAACAGTTCCCAGAAGATGCGGCGGTTGTAGAGGTCGGTGAGGGGGTCGCGGGTGGCGTAGTACTCCATGTCGTTGGTGTACTTGTGGATCGCCTTCACCGAACCGACCACGTTGAGCATGGTGGAGAGCAGGCTGTCCATCACCAGGCGCAGGGTATCGTCGTCCACCGCCGTGGCATGGACGCCGATGCCGACGATGCCGCCGATCTTGGGCTGGTCGAGGATCAGGGCCTTGGTTTCCAGCACCACGGAGCGGTGGTCCAGTTCCAGTTCCGGGCCGTCCGTGGCGGGTGAGTGATGGTGCAGGCTGACCTGGGTGAGGCCGGAGAAGCGTGCGTCCGCGGCCACCACCGCGCGGATGTGGTTTTCCATCGTCTCGCGGGTGGCCTGCGAGGGGCGCCGGCTTCAGAAGATCTCCAGGTCGAAGATCTCGTCGCCGACCTGGAAGACCGAGAACAGCACGTGGGTGGGCATCACCGTGTTGATCTCGGCCAGCAGACGGCTGATGTAATCGCCCCAGTCGCGCACCACCTCGGAGGTGATCACGAATTTCTCCAGCAGGCCGATCTCGAAGCGCAGCACGTCCTTGTCCACGGCCACCGCGCGCAATTTGTCCACCAGTTGCCCGAGGTGCGCGAACAACGCGTTGAGTTCATCGAAGCCGAGGTCGCGGCCCTTGAATTCGACCTGGCGCAGATCGGCGACGGCGCCCACCCGGGCGACGCTGTCGCTGACGATGGCGAGCGACTGCTCCAGACGGCGGTTGACCCGCCAGACCACGAAGGCCGCGCCGATCATCGCCAGGGGCGCGAGCGCCAGCAGCCAGGTCAGGAAATCGTCGCGCGCGCGCGCCAGCAGGGGTGCGAAATCCTGCCTCACCTCCACCACGCCGAGGGTATCGCCCGGCGCCGCCGCCGTGTGGCAGGCCAGACAGCGTGTTTCCGCCAGCAGCGGCATGAGGTGGCGCACCCCGCCATCCAGGGATTCCAGCGCCGCCGCGCCGCTGGCGAACACCTCGCGCAGACGCGCGTCCAGCGGCGGTTGCCGGATCTCGCCGTAATCGGCCGCCACCACCGCGCCGCGATAGAAGCGGATCGTGGTACCGGTCGCCGCGTTGGCCGCTTCCACGGCGGCGATGTGCGCCTCGACCTGGTCGCGATTCCAGCCGGTCGCCATCAACTGGTACATGCCGGCGAATGTGGTCCGGGCCAGGGCCTCGGCGCCGACGCGGGCATTACTCTCGATCGAGTGTTCGAGGATACGGTTGATGCCGTAGTAGCTGACGCCGAAGAACGCGCAGGCGACGAAGGCGGATGTCGAGAGGATGAAAGTTCGGATGCGCATGGCTAGTCTGCCTCCGTGTCCGAAGGTGAGGGGGGGTTAGGCCGGGTCCGCGGCATTGTGCTCATCGCCTCTGGTGTCTTGAGTGTCTTGATTCATGGTGCTCATGCCCAGCGCTTCAGCCAGAAGCGCCAGGAGTTCGTCGATCTCCCCGGGCTTGTCGAACAGACGCAGGGTATCGGTCCGTCGCGCCGCCGCCTCATCGAGCCCGTGGCGGTCGCCGGTGCAGAGGATGGCCGGCAGGCGTGGCCGGGAGGCATGGAGGGCGTCGATCAATTCCAGGCCGGTCATGCCGGGCATGGCCTGGTCGCTGATCACCACGTCGAAGGCTTCCGGCGACGCGCGGAACGCGGCGAGCGCCGGATGTGGGGTGATGAACGCGCTGACGCGCCAGCCGGCCGCTTCCAGTGAGATTTGCGCCAGGCGCAGGAGGGCGGTTTCGTCGTCGACCAGCAGCACGTGTCCGCGGGTGTCGCTGGTCGCCGGCGCGGTGACCGGACGGGGCGAGGGTGCCGGCTCGCCCCCCGCGACGGGCAGATAGATATGGAAGATGCTGCCCATGCCGATGCTGGAGGTCACGCCGACATGGCCGCCGGCGCGATGCGCCAGTCCGTGCACCATGGCCAGGCCCATGCCGCTGCCCGCGCCCACCTCCTTGGTGGTGAAGAAGGGCTCGAAGATGCGCGGCAGGATTCCCGGCGGGATGCCCTGGCCATCGTCGGCGACCGTCAACTCCAGATACGCGCCGCTGAAGCTCTCGTGGCAGGTGGCGCAGGCCTTGGCCCGCTCCGGCGCGCGGGCGAGCCCGATGACGATGCGGCCCTTGCCCGCCATGGCGTCACGCGCGTTGATGGCCAGGTTGACCAGGATCTGATGCAGGTCCACCGGGTCCATCGCGATGTCCGGCAAGTCCTCTTCCATGCGCATCTCGATGTGGATGCTGGCGGGGATGGTGGCGGCGAGCATCTTGACCGCTTCCCGGATCAGGGGACAGGGGGGGAGCGGCTGGGTGACGCGGCCGGGCTGGCTGCGGCTGAACGCGAGCATGCGCGCCACCAGGTCGCGGGCGCGTTCGCCGGCGACGATCACCTCGCGCAGATACTCCGCCAGTTCGCTCTCCGGGTCCGCCACATGGCGGCGCAGCGCGAGGCGGGTGAACCCGAGCACGCTGGCGAGAATGTTGTTGAAGTCGTGAGCGATGCCGCCGGTGAGCTGGCCCAGGGCCTCCATTTTCTGCGCCTGCTGCAACTGGGCCTGCAGGCGCTCCTGTTCTTCCCGCAGCCGATGCTGTTCGGTGATGTCCATGATGATGCCGTCCAGCCAGAGGGCCCGGCCCGCGCCGTCGTGGACGGCCTGGCCCTGGTCCTTCACCCGGCGCCAGTCACCGCCGTCATGGCGGAGGCGATAGGTGTGGGCATAGGGCCGCCGTTGCGCGACGGCGCTCGCCACCGTCCGCTTCAGCTCATCGAGATCGTCGGGATGCACCAGCGCGCCGAGGCTTGCCGAATGATCCAGGAAGCGCCCCGCCTCGATGCCGGTGATCTCCACCACCGCCGGGCTGATGAAATCGGCGGGCCAGGGGGCCTCGGGGCCGCAGCGGTAGACCACGCCGGGAATGTTTTCCACCAGGGTCTTGTAACGATTGCGGCTGTCCAGGAGCGCCTCCTGGGTCTGTCGGATCTCGGTGATGTCCTCGCCGGCGCAGAGCAGGCCGATCCTTTGCCCATTGCGGTCGCACAGTGGCGAGACATGCCAGGCGATCAGCCGTTGCGGGCCGGCGCGGGTGAGGACGTGGTGCTCGTGCGTCTCCACGCCCTCGCCGGCGCCGGCCATGGCTCTGGTGAAGCGGGCCAGGGCCGGCGCCCGATCCGCCGTGGGTATCCATCGCTCGAACCAGTTGTCGCCGAGGCAGGGCCGGTGGGGCTCACAGCCGAGCACCTGGCTGGCCTTGCGATTGATCAGGGCGATGTTGCCCTTGGCGTTGAGCGCCAGAACCATGACGCCGACCACGTCGAGGTAGGCCTGGGCGCGATCGCGCGCCTCGATCAGCGCCTGGTCGCGCCGTGATAGCGCCTCGGCCATGCGATCGACTTCCCTCGCCAGCCGGCTGATTTCATCGTCGCGCGGCGACTCGGGCGCCGCGCGCGCCGAAAGGTCGCCATCGGCCATGCGCCGCACCGTCTCCAGCACCGGTCGCAGCGGCCGTATCACCAGCGCGGCGCCGCCGAACCAGCCGGCGAGCAGGCTCAGGATCACCGCCGCCGCCAGGCCGGCCATGCCGATCAGGAACAGTTCGCGGGCCGGCGCGCTCAGGGCCGCCGGCGGAATGCCCACCACCAGGCGGGCATAGGGCTGAGCCGCCGGTCCCAGGGGGGCATAGGCGAATTGGCGCTCGATGCCGTCGCCGCCACGACGGCTGAACAAGGCGGCCGCGCGGAGTCCGGAGAGGGTGCGCCAGAAGGGCTGATCGGCGATGTTGGTCCCTATCGCGCCCTTCGCCGGCTGGCGCAGCAGCAGGTTGCCGCCCTGGTCGAACAGGGCGTAGGCCATGGCCGCCGGCTGGCCGGTGAGATAGGGGCGGCTGGCCAGCCAGGAGAGATCCAGCGCGACCGCCAGGACCGCCACCACCGCATGGTCATCGCGGACGGTATGGCTGAGTACCAGGGTGGGGGCGCCGTCGCGCCGGCTGATGTGGTACTCGCCGACGCGGAAACCGGTGGTGGTGAGCGCGTTCTGGAACCAGGGCATGTCGGCCACGTTGCGCCGCTTGCCCGCGTCCAGCGCGCTGCAGTTCACGTCGCCATCGGGCTGGATGACGAACAGGTTGCCGACATGGGCGCCGGCCAGGGCGCGGATCTCGGCGAGGCTGTCCACGCAGGCGCGGCCCTGCCCGGCGCTGATCTCCGGCCTGCGGGCGAGGTTCACCAGCAGCAGACGGGCCTCGTCCAGGTCTTCCTGATGACGCTCGGCGAGGGAGCGGGCCAGATCGAGCAGCGCCTGGCGCCCGCGCTGGTCTTCGTGATCACGTATCCACCAGGTGGAATAGCCGATCACCGCGAAGGCGGGCACGCTGGCCACCAGTACCAGCAACATCAGGCGTATGCGCAGGCCGCGCGACGTGTTCATGCCGCGTCTCCATGGCCGTTGCGCCAACCCAGGGCGCGCGTGCGGGCGATCTCCGCGAACAGCGATTGCCCGAGATCCTCCATTTCCGCGGCGCGCGGTTCCAGGTCATGGGGGCGGTCGCGCAGCAGCGCCAGAAAGGCGCGGGTGAGCTCGGGATCGCGCCAGCCCCGCGTCATCTCGTCCTCCAGTATCCGCGCGATCTCGGCGGATGGGAGCGCGGTCTTGTACGGACGCGCGAAGGCCAGGGCATCATGGATGTCGACCAGTTGGAAGACCCGCGCCAGCAGGGGGATCGCCTCGCCG
This sequence comes from uncultured Thiobacillus sp., assembly GCA_964581195.1. Taxonomy (GTDB): domain Bacteria; phylum Pseudomonadota; class Gammaproteobacteria; order Burkholderiales; family Thiobacillaceae; genus PFJX01. Next base: position 7,486 of record CAZONS010000001.1, read on the forward strand.
CGCAGGCCATCCGGGTAACCGCCGCCGTCCCAGCGTTCATGATGCGAGCGGATGATCTCGGCGGCGGGACGCATCCGCCGCATGCCGCTGACCAGGCGTTCGCCGATCAGCGTGTGGCTCTTCATTACCTCCCATTCCGCCTCATCGAGCCGCGCGGGCTTGAGCAGGATCGCGTCCGGAATGCCCAGTTTGCCGATGTCGTGCAGCACCGCGCCCTGGCGCAGGATGACGAGTTCTTCCGCCGGCAGGCCGATGGCCCGCCCGAATACCAGGGCATTGCGCGCCACCCGCGCGACATGGTCGCCGGTGTAATGGTCGCGAGCCTCGGCGATGCGCGCCTGCGCGAAGAGGATGGATTCGGCGTCCTCCAGCTGGTCGGTCAGTCGCTTGTGCGCCACCGCCGCGTCCACGCGGGCGGCCAGTTCCAGCGGGTCATAGGGCTTGCGGATGAAGTCGGTGGCGCCCAGCCCCAGCGCCTGACTGACGTCGTCGCCGCCGCCGATGCCATGCGCGGTCACCATGATCACCGGCATCAGCGTTTCTTCCATGGCTTCCCGGATATGGCGCAACACCTTGTAGCCGTCCATCCCGGGCAGGCGGCGGTCCAGGAGGACGACGTCGAAATCCTCGCCATGCAGGCGTTCCACCGCCTGGCGACCGTCGATGGCCTCGACGACCTGGTAGTCGCCACCGCCCAGGGTGGCCCGCATCAGGTGTCGTTGGGCGGCGTCGTCGTCCACCACGAGCACCTTGTAAGGCATGGCCCCGGGCGTTGTCGCGGACACGCTCACGCGTCACGCCCGCTGAGATGCAAGGCGGTGAGCAGGAGGGCTTCGTCCAGCGGTTTGTCCAGACAGCCCTCGGCGCCGGCCGCGAGGATGGCCGCGCGGTTTTCCGGGGTGGAATAGCCGGTCATCGCGATGACCCGGATGTCACGGGTGGCGGGGTCGGATTTGATCTGACGGCAGACCTGGAAGCCGTCCAGTCCCGGCATCATCAGGTCCAGCAGGACCAGGTCCGGCCGGAAGACATGGAGCTGGCTGCCGGCGGTGAAACCGTCATGGGCGACGGCGGTGGTGACGCCGGCGAAACCCGAGAGCAGGGCGCCGAGGTAGCGGGTGATCGCGGTTTCGTCATCGACGATGAGGATGCGCCGTTCGCTTCCCGTCGCCGCCGTGCCCTGGCCGGCATGCTCGCGCTGGAACCGCTCCAGATCGCCGCGCAGGAAACGACGATGCCCCCCAGGCGTGGTCAGCGGGTGCAACAGACCCTTGTCGCTCCAGACCCGCAGGGTGGCGGGGGCGACCATGAGCAGGGTGGCCGCTTCGTTGGGGGTGAGATAGGGTTTCATACAGGCGATCCGATACATTCATCCGCGGCCGGACCAGGGGGGACGATCCGGCCCCACCGCCTCGGCGGCAACGGGCCGGGTGGCAGGGGTATTTACGATCCCATGGTCTACAAATCGAACCGGTGTGTAAAGCGATTTATGCGATTTGCGCCGTTATGGCGTTTTCTGGGTATCGCTCACGGGTGCGCTGGCCGGATAGCCATGGCTGAGGAGAAAATCGCCCAGCCGCTTGTCGGTATGCTGGATGTGATTGATCAGCCAGTTGTTGAGAAAGGAGAGCAGCTCCTCGCGCGTCACCAGGTTGCCGTCGCGCAGGCCGTCGCGCAGGGCCACCACCCGCATGGAGAAGCCGCGATGTTCCCGCAGGTGCTGTTCGGCGTCGATGTCGGCCTGTTCGGGATAGCCATACGCCCGCATCAGCGATTCCTCGGTCTCGAAATGGTAGAGGGCATAGCTGAGCAGGTCGCGGGTGATCTGTTCCAGCAGGTCGCGGGTGACGCGGGCGGCCAGGCGGACATTGGCTTCGTTGAGCGTGTTCACCAGCACCTTGTGCTGCTCGTCGATGCGATCGATACCGGTGAGGTAGTCGTCGCGCCAGCGTATGGGTTCGTGGTCGATCATGGTCATCTCCGGGGTTTGGGGAGCGCGGGCGGGAAATCAGCGGTCAGAGGCCAAATACTTTACCTCGCCACGGATCGTGCCGAGATCGTCGCGGAAGGTTTCGGACAACCGCTGCAGTTCCGCTTCGATCTGGTGGCTGACCGCGACCTCGCCCGCCTCGACCGATTGCACCAGGGTCGCCGCCAGCTGATGGATTTGATCATGCCGCGATTCGATGGCCTGGAACGAAGGCAGGTGGCCATATCGGCGTCCCCCCTCGCCGTAATACCACTGGCCGAAGCTGCATCCGTGGCCGTCGAGCGGTGGCGTCGCGCCGCGATCCTTGCCGCCGTCGCGGACCCATTTGCTCAGATTGGCCAGCCATTGACGGTGGCTGACTTCGGCCAGCACCAGCTGGAAGTCGTCGCGGGACAGGCGACGCGCGGCGTTTTCCCGCCAGCGCGGATCGGGCTGGAAGCGGCGCAGCCAATCGAGCGCCGCGTCCCCCGGCATGGGGCGGGCGATGCCATAACCCTGGACCAGGTGACAGCCCATCTCCATCAGCATCAGCACATGGTCGGACGACTCGACCCCCTCGGCGATGGCCTGATGCCGGAAGGCGGTGGCGAGACCGACCACCCCTTCGACTATGGACATATCTCCGGGGTCTTGCAGCATGTTGCGCACGAAGGTCTGGTCGATCTTCAGACTGTTGACCGGCAGCCGACGCAGATAGGTCAGGGAGGAGAAGCCGGTGCCGAAGTCATCCAGGGCGAAACGGACGTTCAGCTCGGAGACGGTGCGTATCAGACGGGTGACACTGGCGAAATCGTCGATGGCGCTGCTTTCGATGATTTCTATGGTCAGGCAGCCGTCGGGGAGGTCGGGGTGGTGGGCGAGTGCCTGCCTGATCTGCTCCGGAAAGTCCGGGTCGCGCAATTGCTGGATGAAGGTATTGATGCTGATCGGGATGTCATGCCCGGCTCGATGCCAGAGCTCGGCCTGATTCAGCGCTTCGCGCAGGACCCAGCCACCGATGCGGCGGGCCAGAAGGTCATTGTGTTCCGCCAGGGGCAGGAATTCGGCCGGGTTCATCAGGCCGAACAGGGGGTGATCCCAGCGCAACAGCGCTTCCATGCCCACGACCTTGCCGATGCGACAGTCGACGATGGGCTGGTAGTGGAGGCGAAGCTGGTTTTCCTCGGCGGCCGTTTCGATCTGCCGCAGGGCGGCGCGGTTGTCGCGCTCGCGCAATTCCAGCACCGGGTTGAACAGGAAGTAGCGGTTCTTGCCGGCCTCCTTGGCCAGGTACATGGCGTGGTCGGCATGGCGCAGCAGGGTGTCGGCATTGCCGGTGTCGCTCGGGAACAGGGTGACGCCGATGCTCGCCGTCAGGTTGATCTGCTGCTCGACCAGGGCGTAGGGCGCGGCAAGGATATGGAGCAGGCGGGTCAGCATCTCGTCCGCCTCCCTGACGCTGTCGAGGCCGCCCAGCAGCAGGACGAACTCGTCGCCGCCCAGGCGCGCCACGGTGTCGTCGCCACGCACGCCGTCCTGCAACCGGCGCGACACCTCGATGAGCAGCTGATCCCCCACCTTGTGGCCGTGGAGGTCGTTGACCGGCTTGAAACCGTCGAGATCGAGCATGCAGATCGCCAGCAGATTCCCTGTGCGTTGCGCGTGCGCCAGCGCCTGGCGCATGCGGTCGGCGAGCAGGCGGCGATTCGGCAGGTGGGTCAGCGGGTCATAGTGGGCCAGGTCCTCCAGATGTCGCTGGTATTCCTGGCGCTCGGTGATGTCCTCCGCGATGCCGGCGACACGCTCGACCCGCCCGTGTTCGTCCCGGATCGGATAGGCGCGCGCGGATACCCAGCGGATGCCGCCATCCGGACGGCGGATGCGGTAGGGCGGGAAGGTGATGGTCTGCCAGTCGCTGTCGCCGGCCGCGGCGATCCGCTCCAGCAGGGGAGGACGGTCTTCCGCCAGCACCGCGTCGAGCCAGTCCATGCCGCGCGTGTACAGCGTTTCGTTGCTGCGCCCCCAGATGTGCTCATAGGCGGGGCTGATGTAGAGCACCTGTTGCCAGTCCGGCGTGCCGATCCAGAAGGCGGCGTCGATGTTCTCGGCCAGTTGGCGAAAACGCGTTTCGCTTTCCGCCAGACTCTGGCTCAGCCCCAGTGAGCGTTGGTTCTGTCGGCTCAGCAGCGTCAGAAACAGGCCGACCAGGAAGGTCAGCAGCAGCCCGGCGGCAAGCGTGATGCCGGCCTCGCGGCTCTCGGCATGCCGGTGGAAGGCCTCGGTCGCGCTCACGCGCAGCGTCCAGTTCAGCCCCGGCATGTTCACCACGAACTCGCGCGCGAGCGCCTCGCCCGGGCGAACGTTCGCCGGCGCCAGCCGCCCCGGTTCGTGATGAAGCTGGCGGCCGCCGCTGTCCAGCAGCAGCGTGTCGATGCCGGCCGGGTTGAGCTTGCGCAGCGTGTTGCTCATGACGACGGCGGGGCGAAGCACCAGGATGATGAAACCGCGAAACGCCGCCTCGCGCTCGGTCTCGCTGGTGAGCGGGCGACCGCGCTGGTAGACCGGCTGGAACACCGCGACCGCCTTCGGCCCAGCGGGGTCCTGTACCGCCACGAAGGGCCGCGTGCTCCACTGGACACCCCCGCGCATGGCCGCGTCCATCGCGGCGCGGTTTTCCGGTCGCGTGTAGGGGTCGATGCCGATCACCCGCTGGCCGCTCGCCGCCGGCTCGCTGTAGAGCACCGGGAAATAACAGGACGAGGCGGAGGCCGGCCGCTGGCCGCCGCCATCTTGCGACACCGCGAAGATGCCTTGCGCGGCAAAGCCGTCGTGGCGGAGCTTCCGCTCCATGCCCACGCGGTCCGGGGCCATCACCCTCGGCGCCCAGTTGAGCGCCATGATGTCGGGGTCGCGCTCCAGTATGGGGGCCGTCATCACGCGGAACTCCGCGCGGGTCACCGTCTCGGAGGCATCGAACAGGCCGCGCAGACTGGTCAGCACGGTCAGGGATTGATCCAGCGCGGCCTGCAGCCGCAGCACCCTTTCCTGCGCCAGATGGCTGAACTGCATCCGCAGCCGGGCCTCCTCGCGCTGTTTGCTGTACTGAAACGCCATGACGGACAGCAACACGCCCAGCAGCGCCATCACCGCGACCCAGCGATAGGCGTGCAAGGGAGCCAGCCTGTCGCTCACGCAGCCCCCGTAGCCGGCAGGCTGCTAGGCCGCGCGCCGCTTGAACTGGTCGAGACGCACGCCGAGCAGCCAGAGGCTGGCGAAATAGACCACCACGCCGCCCACGACCAGCCCGGAGAGATGAAGGATGCGTTGGCCAAATCCATAAGCGATCCAGTGAGACTCCTTGTTCATGCCTATCCAGAGTAGAACACCCATGACGGCAAGGGCGGTGAAAAGCTTAAGTAGAAACATGGGCCAACCCGGCTGAGGTTGGAAAATACCCTGACTGCGCAGCTTGTGGAAGAGGATACCCGCGTTCAGGCAGGCACCCAGGCCGATGGAGAGGGCCAGGCCGGCGTGCTTCAGCGGCCAGATGAACATCAGGTTCATCGCCTGGGTGGCAAGCAGACTGACGATCGCGATCTTGACCGGCGTCTTGATGTTCTGCCGCGCATAAAAGCCGGGCGCCAGCACCTTGACCATGATCAGCCCGACCAGGCCGATGGAATAGGCCACCAGCGCCATGCGGGTCATTTCCACATCGTGCGCGGTGAAGGCGCCGTAATGGAACAGGGTGGTGATCAGCGGCACCGCCAGGATGCCCAGCGCCAGCGCGGCGGGCGCGGCCAGCATCAGGGTCAGGCGCAGACCCCAGTCGAGCAGCTTCGAATACTGGGCGGTGTCGTTGTCGGCGTGATGCTTGGCCAGGGAGGGCAGCAGGATGGTGCCCAGCGCCACCCCCAGCATGCCGGTGGGAAACTCCATCAGACGATCGGCGTAGTAGAGCCAGGAAACGCTGCCGCTTTCCAGGAAGGACGCGAACAGGGTGTTGATGAGCAGGGAGATCTGGGCGATGGACACGCCGAACGCCGCCGGACCCATCAAATAGAGTATGCGCCGCACCCCCTCGTCCTTCGGCGCCCAGTCCCAGCGCGGCAGCATGCCGAGCTTCTTCAGGGCGGGCAGTTGCAGCCCCAGTTGCAGGATGCCACCGATGAACGCCCCCCAGCCCAGCGCCAGGACGGGCGGATCGAAATAGGGCGCCGCGAACGCCGCCGCCAGGATCATCGCCACGTTCAACAGCACCGGCGTGAACGCCGGCACCATGAAACGGCTCCAGGTATTGAGAATGCCGCCCGCGAACGACACCAGCGACATGAACAGGATGTAGGGGAAGACGATGCGGGTCAGATCCACCGTCAACTGGAACTTGTCCGGGTTGGCCGTGAAACCGGGGGCCGAGATCAGCACGACCAGCGGCGCCGCCACGATGCCCAGGGCGGAGACCGCCGCCACCACCACGAACAGCACGGTCGCCACCCGCGCGATCAGGAGGCGGGTCGCCTCCTCGCCGCGGCGGTTCTTGTACTCCGCCAGAATCGGCACGAAGGCCTGCGAAAACGCCCCTTCCGCGAACAGACGACGCAACAGGTTGGGCAGCTTGAACGCCACGAAGAACGCATCGGTCGCGGCACCGGCACCGAAGGCGCGGGCGATGATCGCATCGCGCGCAAACCCCAGAATGCGGGACAGCAGGGTCATGGAACTGACCGAGGCGAGGGCGTTGAGCAGGTTCATGGGCGAGCGGCGCGGGAAGGAGGCGGCATGGTAGCGAATGAAACAACTCGGGGATAGCGCGGCCCTCTTGCGGGCCACGTGGATTTCTATATAATTCGCGCCTCTTTCAGCGCCTGTAGCTCAGTTGGATAGAGTACTTGGCTACGAACCAAGGGGTCGTGGGTTCGAATCCTGCCAGGCGCGCCAGAAGAAACAACGGCTTAGTCCTCACGGACTAGGCCGTTTTGCTTTGGGGTGTCGGCTGGGGGAACGATTGGGGGAACAGTTGGTTGTTGCTGGGCCGCCCCCAGGCCCATGCGTTGCGTGGGGTGGACCACTTCACCTTCAGCGCCGGTAGGCGCGAAGCATTACCAAACGTTCATAGGCTGCTCTGACCGGGCTTCCCGCCGCCCGCCAATAGTGGCGTCCCAAGTGGGCCTGCAAGCCGGGGAAGTCCTGCAATACCTCAGTCACGTGGATGTCAGCCGCCCGCATGAACAACTGCCCCCTCTTGGCGTCCTGCCCGCAACGCCTGCCGGCCGCCATGAGCAGGTCACCCAGGTGCAAATCGAGTAGGCCCTCCGGGAATTTCGGGGCCACGCTGGCCAGCTTGTTTTCGATCACGGCAAGGAACAGGGCATGGTCGGCGGCTTGCCGGGTCGGGTGGATTTCCCTGGCCCAGTCGGAAATCGTATCCAGTCGCTGCAACCGGCCATCGCGATCCTCGAAGTAGCGCAGGAAGGCATTGCCGCTGTGGGAGATGCGGGCCGTCTCGAAACGCTCGGAAATGCGGGTCAGGGCATGGTTGAGGCTGGTTGCGCTGGGGTCTTCCGGCTTCTCCCTGGAATTCCGGAAATAGGGAATCTCGCACCTGCATGGCTGAAGATTCGGCCGCTTGTCGCCGCGCAGGGTCATGAACAGGGGTTCCTGGAGGATCACTTCCACCGCGCCTTCCGGCTTGAAGGGTGCGGTGTCGCCAGCAAATCGGTCACGGATACGCTCGTGCAAACACTGGCGCAGGTAGTCCCTATCGTCGAGTTCCTGTCGGGTTAGTGGCAAATCTCTTGACGCCGCATCCGGCAATCCCCGGACCACGGCGTAAAGCAGCGCCCCGGCGGGCAGCACTTCCACCTGGTCGGTGGCGGTCAGGCGGCGCGCCGCTTCCTGGTCCGCCAGGCTGGTTGCGATGACGCGAATCTCCACGGTCGCGCCTTCCTTCAGAGCGGGCAGGGCCTCGCCCTTGGGGGTGACGAAGGCCTTGCCGTCGAATTTCGCCTTGATCTTCACCGTTTTCATGGCCTTGTCCGCCATGAAGTCCGTGCCTGCTCGCCATCCGCTCATGCCTTACCCCTTTTCATCGTTGATTTGTCCTGCCGCCGAGGGTGGCATCCCTTATTCCCTGTAGGTTAAATCGAACATCGTCTCCGTCAGCCAATGGCGGAACGAGTCGTTGTCCTGGAACTGCTTGAACAACTGGGCATCGTCGGCGAACAGGGCGGTGATGACCCGTTTCAGCGCCTTGTCGTGTTCGATGCGCGCGTTCTGCCGATCAGAGTGCTTCATGGCGTTTTGGTAAGCCGTATCGGCGGATACCTTTTTCGGAATCTCGTCGGTAATCCGCTTCTCCATCCGTCCGGCATCCGCAAACAGGCCGCCAAACTGGTCGTTGAAGGCCTTCACAATGTTGGAAAGCGTGTCCAATTCCGGTTCAGGTTTGCGTCCGCCGCCGGAGGTGGGCACCGGCTCGATTTCCGCGTCCTCGTCGGGCAAGGCAATCGCCATGGCGGCCTTTTTCTCCGCCCGGTAACTGTCCATGTCGATGGCTTCCAGAATGCCCTTCGACAAATCCTCCTCCACCGGAGCCGGCAGCTTGGGGATCAGGAAATTGAGGAAGATGGACAGTTTCTCCCAGTCCTGCACGCCATAGGGCAACACGGTGGCGAGGAAGTCATAGGTGCGGGTGAAGGCCTTGGCCTTGCCCTTGAAATCCACCTGCCCGTCTTCGTCCAGTTCGCCCACATAGACCGCCACGCAGGCATCCAGGATGGGGTCCAGCCGGTCCCGCTCGGCCCCGTTCAGATACAGCTCCACGAGACGATCCACCTGTTCCGGGGCATAGACCTGGTAATGGTCCAGTTCGCCTTTCAGGGTGTGCAGCTTGTTGGGGTCGGTTTCCCGGCTGAGGATCGTGGTGCGGTAGTAGTCGGCGAAGGACTGCTCGATCAGGTCGGTATCGTTCTGGAAATCCAGCACGAACACATCGTGCTTCTTCGGATGCGCCCGGTTCAGGCGGGAGAGGGTCTGCACCGCCTTGATGCCCGAGAGCGCCTTGTCCACATACATGGTGTGCAACAGCGGCTCGTCATAGCCGGTCTGGAACTTGTCGGCGCAGATGAGGAAGCGATAGGGGTCTTCCTGGATGCGCTCGGCAATGTCGTTGCTGGGGAAGCCATTCAGGCTGGCCTCCGTCACCTTCTCACCCTTGAACTCCGGTTCGCCGGAAAACGCCACGATGGCTTGGTAGGGGCTCTTGATCTGGGCCAGGTAATCGCGGAAGGCGAAGAAATACTGGATCGCCCGCTGAATGCCACCGGTCACCACCATCGCCCGCGCCTGGCCGCCGATCTTGTTCTGGCCGATCACCTGTTCCAGGAAGTGGTCCACCATGATTTCGGCCTTGTCGCGGATCGCCTTGCTGTGGCTCTCCACATAAACGCGCAGCTTCTTGCGCGCCTTCTTCACATCGAACTCCGGGTCGCCGGGGATGGTCTTGGCCAGCCGGTAATAGCTCGCCACCGGGGTGTAGTGCTTCAACACATCCAGGATGAAACCTTCCTGGATCGCCTGCTTCATCGTGTAGGCGTGGAAAGGCCGGTGCTTGATCTCGTCGCCGACTTGGAAGGGGACGCCGAAGATTTCCAGGGTCTTGTTCTTGGGCGTGGCGGTGAAGGCGAAGTAACTGGCGTTGGCGAGCAGTCGGCGCGATTCAATGATGCGGTTGATCTTGTCTTCCGTCGTCTCGTCTTCTTCCGCCGCCCCCTCCTCCGATAGGGCCATGCTCATGGCGGCGGCGGTGCGTCCGCCCTGGCTGGAATGGGCCTCGTCGATGAGGATGGCGAAGCGCCTGCCCCGATGCGCCTCGCCGATGCTGTCCAGCACGAAGGGGAAGGTCTGCACCGTGGAAATGATGATCTTCTTGCCGTCCGCCAGATACTTGGTCAGTTGCCGGGTCTTGGAGCCGGCCCCTTCCTTCACCGCGCCGAGGATGGAAGACACCTGGGCAAAGCCACGGATGGTTTCCCGAATCTGCTGATCCAGGATGCGCCGGTCGGTGACCACGACGATGGAGTCGAACACCTCCCGCCCATCCTTTTTCAGCCCGATCAACTGATGCGCCAGCCAGGCAATGGAATTGGATTTGCCGCTGCCGGCGGAATGCTGGATCAGATAACGCTGACCGGCTCCATGCCAGGCGGCATCCGCCAGGAGCTTGCGCACCGCATCCAACTGGTGAAAGCGGGGAAACACCTGCACCCGCTTCTTCCTGCCCGTCTTCTCGTTCTTCACCTCCACGATCTGGGCATAGTTCTCCAGGATCTCGGTGAGGCTGGCGGGGGTGAGGATGCGCCGCCACAGGTAATCGGTCTTGAGGCCGTAGGGGTTGGGCGGATTGCCCGCGCCATCGTTCCAGCCCTGGTTGAAGGGCAGAAACCAGGAATCCTTCGCCGTCCCCTTGCTGCCCTTCAACTCGGTGCACATGCGCACCTCGTGGTCATCCACCGCAAAATGCACCACGCAGCGGCCAAAGGCAAACAAGGTCTCGCGCGGGTCGCGGTCGTGCTTGTATTGCGCTTCCGCATCCTCCGCCGTCTGCTTGGTCAGGCTGTTCTTCAGTTCAAAGGTCGCCACCGGCAGGCCGTTGATGAACAGCGCCAAATCCAGCGCCCGCCGGGTCTCGTCGCGGCTGTAACGCAACTGGCGGGTGACGCTGAAGCGGTTCAGCGTGTGCCGCACCACCGCCTTTTCGTTCTCCGGCGAGGGGGCGCCGTAGAACAGATCAATATGGTGCTTGCCGTGAGGCACACCTTTGCGCAACACATCGACCACCCCCCGGCGGGTGATTTCCCCCTGCAACTGCGCCAGAAACTTGCGCCGCGCCGGGGTATCGCGGCCCAGTTCCAGGGCCGCCGCCGTTTCCTCCTGGCTGGCGCTGAGAAAGGCCGCCAACTGCTTCAGGTCCAGCGCGTATTCCCGGTCGTAGTCCTGGGGACTGCCCTTGATCCAGGCGAAGGCCGTCATCGCCTCCACGATCAGATCTTCCAGCCCGTTCTCCTTCACGTTGGTGACGGGGGGCGTATTCGCCGGCACGGGACGGGCGGTCTCGATCAGTTTGATGCCCCCCGCCGGGCCGAAGGGCTTGCCCGCCACCATACCGAGGGCGAAGTCGTCGAGGAAGGCGGCCAGGCGCGGGTCTTCCGCCTGAAAGCCGGCGATCACCCGCTCGGCGGCGACCCGAGGCAGTTCCAGGCGAATCAGGGCGCTGTTGGCGGGGGCTACCTCCACCAGCCGCAGCGCCTCCACTCGCACATCCGCATAGGCCGCCACCATATGCACCAGGCGCTCTCGCTGGCGTGGGGTCAAGGCATCCGGGTTGGCCGCCACGATCAAGTCAATCATGGCCCGCTGTTCGGGGGACGCCGCAGGCATACGCTCCCGTTCCAGGGCGCAGGGCTGTTGTTTGAACTTGTAGAGATGGGATTCGGGCCACTTTTCCGCGTGGGAACGGGTATGGCAGTTGGCGCAGAGCACCACCAGATTGGCGGCGCTGTGGTCCTTGGATGCGCTCCACGGCTGGATGTGGGCCTTTTCCAGGGCCACCGGCTCACAGCAGCAGGCGCAGCGGTAACGGCACTCGAACAACAGTTCCCGCTGGGTGGCGAGGGGAATGGCGGGCCGGTCATTCATTGTCGTTTTCCTCCTGTTCTTCTTCGCCGTTGGCGGTTTCCGCTTCTGTTGGCAGGTCGGGTAACTCCGCCGCCGCCGCCCGCACATCCAGCTTGCCGGTCACGATGTCGGCGGTGAGGCGGGTGCGGTATTCCTGCATCAGGGCGATTTCGTGGTTGGTGCGGGTGATGGCGGTGTTGAGTCCTGAAAGCCTTTCCCCTAATTCAACCAAGATAAAGTCCTGCTCGTTTCTGGGAGGCAAGACGACATGAATTGCCCCAAAGCGGTCGTTGTAAAGCCTTAGAAAACCGGATGTGCCTGTTCCCAAACCTTTCGACTCGGATCGAAATTTCTTGCGCATCGTGCCGCTTCTGAAGAGTTCCCCAAGATATTCCACATTGACGTCCGAAATCGGATCGAAGACGGCATAGTCGGGACTAACCAAACCCGTCAGGTTGGACGGGTATATCACGCCATTTCCAGCTTGCATTCTGTTCACCACGAACTGCCCAGGCGTGACGATCTTGAAACCGACAAGGGAAGCTGCTTGAGGAGGTCGGCTGAAGTGTTCTGCAAACACGACAAGTCCGTGGTGCATCCGCATTGAGAGAAGTGTTTCATTCCCAGTATGTGACCGGCGATCCACTTCCCGAAGCAGGTATTTGATTCGTTTAATCTCCCAATGCCCCGGAATATCCCCCAGCCAGGGAATGCCGGAGGGCTTGAGGGGTACATCGGGGTCCAGGCCACGGGTGACGGCGCGGTGGATGATGGCCTGCTTCTGCTCGTTGAGGAGTCCGATCAGCTTCTTCTTGGCCCGGATGAAGCCGTCGATCTTCCGGTTGGCATGATCCAGAAACCGCACGATGGCGGCTTGCTCGTCGGGAGGCGGGAGCGGCACGAACTGATTGCCGAACATCTCGAATCGGAAATCCGTCGAGCGTTCCCGTATTCCTTTTGCCAATGCCAGAATCCATTGAGAGCGCGACATCTCGCGGACGGTATGGGCGTAATAGCTGGCAATGACACCTTGTCTTGGTTGGCAGACGTTGTAGACCGGCGTGCCTTTCCCATCGCTATCCGAAACGCCAATTGCACCGGCAAAAGCGTCCATGCCGTGAATAACCAGATCGCCCTTGCGGATGCCTTGATAACCCGATTCGACAATCGCTTCCGTGAATCCGCGCAGCCTGCGGTTCTTGCGAAGCGTGACCACCCCGTCTCGAAAGCAGGTAACGACCTCATCGTCTGGTCTGACGGGCCGGTCCATTTTGGTAAACAAGCGCTTTGCTCGCTCGATTTTCCAATGGGCTGGCAAAGATGAAGCCCAGGGAATTCCCGACTCCCTGTACTCCCCATACGGCTTCAGCCCTTCGATCATGGCTGCTCACCTTCCGATCCCACTAGGGCCTCCGAATCTTCCCCCGCCGCTGGGGCGCAGAGTTGGTAGAACTCGTGCAGCTTGGCCTTCAACAGGGTCTTGTCGGGCAGCAGGGTTTCATATTCGGCCACCAGGGCGGGGGAGAGGGCGCGGCTGAGGCAGTATTCGACGACTTCACTGTCCTTGGTGGCGCATAGCAGGAGACCGACGGCGGGGTTTTCGTGGGGCTTCTTGTGGTCCCGGTCCAGGGCTTCCAGGTAGAAGTTGATCTTGCCCAGGTCTTCGGGGCGGAACTCGCGGATTTTTAGTTCGATGGCCACCAGGCAATTCATGCCCCGGTGGAAGAACAGCAAATCCAGGGCGTAATCCTGGCCGCCGACCTGTACCGGGTATTGGGAGCCGATGAAGCAGAAATCCCGCCCCAGTTCGGTGATGAAGAGTCCCAGATTGCGCAGCAGGGCGCTTTCCAGGTCGGCTTCGGAATGCTCGACGGGCAGGCCGAGAAATTCGAGGGTGTAGACGTCCTTGAAGACTTCGGCGGCGAGGGGCTGAAGTTCTCTCAACGCGGTTGAGAGTTTTGGCGGGTTGAGGATGGATCGCTCGAACAGCCCCGCATTCATCTGGCGGGCGAGTTCTCGCACCGGCCAGCGGTTGCGGCTGGCCATGCGCAGGTAGAACTCGCGTTCTTCCGGGCGTTTCGCCCGGCCCAGGATGTGGAGGTTTGCGGACCAGGGCAGTTCTCTCAACAACGCCGAGAGCATCGGTTGGTCGTGGTAGGCCTCGAAAAACTGGCGCATGCGCCAGAGGTTTTGCGGTGAAAACCCGCGCAGGCCGGGGCGCTTGCCCTGCACAAAGGCAGCGAGGGCGAGCACCGTGCCCTTGCCCCAGCCTTCATGCCTGATCTTGCGCCAGAGGTATTCGCCGACCTTCCAATACAGGTCGATCAACACCGTGTTGACGGCCAGGGAGGCTTGCGCGCGGGATTGCTCGATGAGGGCGAGGACTTCTTCAAAGGCGCTCTGTTCCGCCGAATGAGGCGGGGTGGGGGCCTGCACTGGGAGGGGTGGGCGGGGCGCTTCTTTCATCCCGCCGCCCCTCCCGTGATTTCCCCCAGCAGCCCATCGGTCTCCCGCTCCAGGGCGAGGATGTCGGCGCTGATTTCGGCCAGGCTGCGCAGTTTGGGAGGTTGGTAGAAGTGGCGGGTGAAGCTGATTTCGTAGCCGATTTTGGTATCCGCTGCGACGATCCAGGCATCCGGGGTGTAGGGCAGGACTTCCCGGCGGATGAAGGCTTCGACGCCACCCTCTTCCAGCAGCGGCACTTGTTCGTAGTCGCGCAGTTCCGGGTCCGGCTCGTATTCGACAATGGCGGGGTAGCCCTGGATTTCAGTCTCGTACAGGCCGCGCAGGGGGTCGGCCTGGACCTTGCCGGGCTTGTGGATCTTCTTCCAGACCGGTGGGGCGGTCTCTTCCCGCCAACTGACGGCGTTGACGATGAGCTTTTGTTCGGTGGCGCTGGGTTTGAGGGCGAGGGCTTGCAACGCTTCGCCCAGGCGCAGCAGGAATTGGTTGTGGTCTTGGAAGAGGCCGTCGCCCATTTCGCCGCGCAGCCGGGTGGCGATGTCCACCAGCCGGGCGTCCCGCTTCCAGGTGTCGGCATTGAGCAGCTTGGCCTTCCGCGCTTCAGGTAGCGCCTTGCCGCTGGCGCCGCCTTCGCCGCTTTCGTCGTTGTCTTCTTCCTTGCCCCAGTCGCTCAAGCGTTCTTCCAGGGCGCGGCGCACGGCGGCGTGGTTGTCGAAGAGGGCATCCCCCAATTCGTCGTGGAGGGCGGCGCGCAGGTCTTCGTCACCGAAGGCATAGCGCAGGGTTTCGATGCGCTGCCGGCTGAGCTGGCTATGAAGCCGCAGCGGGCGTTCCACCTTGACCTTCCAGTAGCCGAAGGCCCGGTTGGGAAAAATCTTGGATTGTTCGGTTTCCTTGAAGGCGAGGAAGGTGTCGCAGATGCGGGTGATGTCGTCGGGGGCGAGTTCGCAGTTCTTCTTGCCCATGTTCTTGCGCAGCGGCCGGAACCATTGGCTGGCGTCGATGAGCTGCACCCGGCCTTTACGGTGCTCGGGTTTGCGGTTGGTGAGCACCCAGACGTAGGTGGCGATGCCGGTGTTGTAGAAGAGGTTGAGGGGCAGGGCGACGATGGCTTCGAGCCAGTCGTTTTCGATGATCCAGCGGCGGATGTTGCTTTCCCCCTGGCCGGCATCACCGGTGAACAGGGAGGAGCCGTTGTGGACTTCGGCGATGCGGCTGCCGAGGACGGTGCCGTGTTTCATCTTGCTCAGCATGTTGGCGAGAAACAGCATCTGGCCGTCGCTGGAGCGGGTGACCAGGGAGTATTCCGGGTCGTTGTCATGCTGGATGAGGAAGCGGGGGTCTTTCAGTTCTTTCTTGCCGCCCATGCGTTCCAGGTCGCTCTTCCAGCTTTTGCCATAGGGCGGGTTGGCGAGCATGAAGTCGAATCCCCGGGCGCGGAAGGCGTCCGCCGACAGGGTGGAGTGGGCGGGGCCGCCGACGATGTTGTCCGCCGCATCGCCATCGCCCTTGAGCAAGAGGTCGGCCTTGCAGATGGCGTAGGTCTCGGCGTTGATTTCCTGGCCGTAGAGGTGGGTGGCGACCTGTTTGCCGTGGGCCTTTGCGATCTCTTGCAGGGTTTCTTCCGCCACGGTGAGCATGCCGCCGGTGCCGCAGGCGCAGTCATAGAGCAGGTAGGTGCCGGATTCGATCCGGTCCGCCACCGGCAGGAACATGAGGTTGGCCATGAGTCGCACGGCGTCGCGGGGCGTCCAGTGTTCGCCGGCCTCTTCGTTGTTGTCTTCGTTGAAGCGGCGCACCAGTTCTTCGAACAGGGTGCCCATCGCGTGGTTGTCCAGACCGGGCAGATTGCCCATCGGCTCGGGGCTGAGGTTGATGTCCTGGTCGAGAAATTTTTCGATCAACAGACCCAGCACGTCCGCCTTGGAGAGGCGGGGAATCTGGTTGCGGAATTCGAAGTTGGTGAGAATGTCCTGCACGTTGGGCGAGAAGCCATCCAGATAGGCTTCGAAATCGTCCTTGAGTTTTTGCTGGGTGGCGCGGGACTTGAGGTCGCGTAGGCGAAAGGGCGAGGTGTTGTAGAAGGCCTGGCCGGAGGCGGCGCGCAAGGCGTCGTCCTGGTTGGCGATCTGCTCCCGGTCGAGGGCGGCCTTCATCTCCAGCACCGTCTGCTTGGTGGGTTCGAGCACGGCGTCGAGGCGGCGCAGCACGGTCATCGGCAGAATCACATCGCGGTATTTGCCCCGGACGTAGATGTCGCGCAGCACGTCGTCGGCGATGTTCCAGATGAAATTGGTGAGTCCGTTGAGTTGGGTGGGGTCCACGTTCTTGTTATCCAGCTTGGCAAACGGTACAGGGTAGGCCGGATTCTGCGATCAAGGGCGGGATTCGACAACGCGCAGACTCAGAGGCAGGGCGCACCTTTGATCCGGTGCCGGACATCGCCCTGGCGGTAGCAGGATAGGGATCGTTCAAGGCCTGCCCGGAAGAAGCCCCTGGCGGGTTTTGGCGATCAGTTCAAGCACGTCTCGTATGCGTCGCTGCTCTGCCTGGGCCGAGGCGCTGCGCAGCCCGTGCTTGCGGGCGTTGCTGGAGCTGGCCGCCTTGCCGGTGTCAGTTTTCGGGCCGCTGGCGCTTTTCCAGGGTTTCCAGTTGCGGATGAGCGCGGCCTGGCGCGCCCTTCGTTCCGGTGTCCATCCGTGCGCCATGTTGCTGCTCCAATAGTTCGTTCGACGGTTTTCCGGAATTTTCCGTGCGCGCCTGGGTGGTGACCGTGCCTTGTGCCGGTGGCGGTGCGGCGTTGTTGACCTGTTGCGGGCCGTGGGCGATGTTGGCTTGCTGGACGATGGATACCTGGCGCGGGTTCTTGATTTCCGCCAGGGTTTCCAGGGTGGCGCGGCATTGGGCCTGTGCCTTGAGCGCAAGCCGCAGGTAGCTTTCCGTCGCCTGTAGGTGTGTATCCATGTTGGCGGCGGCTCGCCGGGCAAGGGTGGTGAAGATCGTGTCCAACGTGGCGGCCTGGGCGACCAGGGTTCCCGCCGTGCCTTCTATGTCCATGAGGCTGTTGAGCTTGGCGTCGAGGGTTTTGTCGATCAGGGCGCCGATGGTTGAAGCCAGGTCGGCTTCGGGTGTGAAAGCCTGGATGGCCAACGCGTTGGTGACGGCGGGTTGGGTATGGACATTACGGGGTGCGGTGGGTTTGTCAGTCATGCGGTGGCCTCTTTCTGGGGATGGGGGGCAATCGGGTAGAGCCAGCGATCAGTCGCCAATGCCAGGCGCAGGCCGTCGGGGTCGCGGCGGCCAATTTCGCGGATCAATGCGTAATCGTCCGGCGAGTACTCCCAAAATGCGCCGGCCCTGACGATCAGGTGTTCCAGGTCGGGGGCAATGGATGCCGTGTTTGCGGCCAGTGCGGCAAGGATGGCGGCTTTGTTGGCTGCAATAGCTGGTGTCCACCTTTCGACGACAGCGGAAGGACCTATCAGTTTGATGCGGTCGCCATTCGGGCGCAGTTCCAGGCCATCGACGCGGGCTTGGTCGATCAGAGTGAGGGCGGTCATATTTCGACCTCCACATTGCTGGGAGAAAGCGCTTGAACCATGTCTTGCATGTCCTGCATGTCCTGCTCGGGGTCGTTGCCAGGACTTGCAGGACATTCAGGACAAGGGTTCGTATGGTTTTCTCGCGGCTTGATCTCCCAGCGGATTACGCCACCGATCTTGGGCAGACTGCGGCATTCGATGCCGTTCTGGCGCAAAGCGGGTGCGGCGCGGCGTAGCGCATCGGCGAAGCCCTTTCCTGACCACGGCCACGACTCCACACGCTGGGGTTTGAATGCCTCCATGCGGGCCATGAGGTTTCCGGCTGTATCCGTTGCGCCGATAGGATTCTGCGCGCACCACGCCTGCACGGCGGTCGCCACCGGTGACGCATCCAGGGTGCGGGCGATGGCCTCCTGCCGACAGGCGTTGAACTGGCGCATGAAGTCGGCACCACTTTTTCCCGTCGCCTCAGCCACAGCCATGCCGAAGCGCGCGAATTCAGCCAGGCGCGGCCGTTCGGCGGCAGGAATGTGAATGTCCGGCAGTTTGGCGAGCGCCCCGGCCACCACGTCGAGTAGCGCACCGAGAAGATGTCCATGCTGCCTGTCGAATGCGGCCCATAGCGCGGTGGTTTCCACGCGCTCACGAATGACGGGAGTCTCGATGGATAGCGTCCTGTCTACCAAGTCCTGTGCGGTCACGGCTACGCTGATTCCGTTCAGCACTACGGGGCGCTTGACCGTGATAACGCTTTCGTCAGCGTCGGAGTACAGCTTGCGCTTGGCGAATCCACCCCCTGTAGACAGCACGCATAGCGCATCCTGCATGGGCGCCGACAAGTGGCTGATATTTTCGTAGCTGACCAGCCAGGACGCGCCAGCACCGACGAACATATCTTCCACGGCCTTGGGCGCGGCACGCAGGTCGCAGGCGTTGGGGTCGATCAGCCGGCGTAACGCGGCTTGTGTCGTTGACTTGGCGCTCCCCTGTTCGCCCATGAGCTCCAGCACGGGAAAGGGCGTATCCGGTCGCAGGCATTCCGCCAGCCAGGCCAGCACAAGCAGCCGGGAATCCTCGGGGATGTTGGCGATTTTCCATAGCTCGCTGATGACGCCACCACGTCGTGGTTCCGGGAGTGGGCGTAGGGTCTCGGGCCTGATGAACCTGACAGGCGGGTTCTCAACAATTTCCCATCGTCCAGCCGTAACTTTCACGGCGCGGTTTTTTCCCGCCTCGCCCAGATCGAGGTAATAGGCGGTTCCCTGCAATGCCACGCGGATGTACACGTCCCTGCATTCCCCGCGATACCGGCCCAGGCCGGCCAGGGTGGAAAGCGCCTCTCGGGTGGACTGGTCACGCGCTGACTTGCCGGATTTTTTGTAGAAGTGGGCAACGAGCCAGTCCTTGAATTGTCGGCTATCGAGGCGGCGGGTTTCGCGGACGTCCTTGGTTTCGGCGTAGACCTCGCCGTTCTGGTCGTGGAATAAGTCGGCGTGTTCTTCCACGAATGCCACGAGGGCCGATGCTTGGCTGATTTTCTCTGTTTCATCGACGGTGGTTGTCTTTGTGGCCTCGGCGAAAGCGGCCGCCTGGTCGGGTGTGCTGGCGACGAGTTCAAGCGGCATGACGAAGCGCCTCCCTTTCGTATCGTGGCCAACATGAATCCATCCCGTCTCCGCGCGCCAGTCCCTCGCGGTTGACGGCATCGACAACGGCGGCACCGGCCACGAGCAGGGCATCGACTACGGCGGGGACTCGGGCTGCATGGCGGTCGGTGTGGCTGATGGCGATGTGCAGGCCTGCCACGAATGCCAGGTTGAGGTGCGCAGGGTTGGTGCCGGGCGGGATGATGATGTGGGGCATCGCACCGGATGGCTCATTCCAGTCCAGGGTGGCGACCAGATGGCCCAATCCCTGCTTGCGCGGGATCAGGCCACGGGCGCGGGCTTCGGCGAATTGCCGGCCATGCGGAGGGAGAGGGCGCATGTCCACTCCTTCAGACTGCTTGGTGGTTGTCACGCGCCGCGATGCGGGCCTGAATCCATTGCATCACCTCGGAATTGACCCAGCGAACGGCCGTCGCCCTGTTGGGGTTGCCGCCAATCGGGACGGGCTTCGGGAAACTCGGGTCATGCTGGGGGTGGTCGGGATTCAGCCGCGCATAGATGGCGCTACGGCCCATTCCGGTGAGGCGTTCGACTTCCTGGCGCTTGAGCAGCGCGTCTCGGGTGGCTTGGAGTAATTCGGCCATGTTTCTTTCCTTGTCAGAAAAGCCCGCGCCGGTATTGGCGTGGCATGGCCAGAATTATTTACGCCCGAAAATAGGGGTTTCCGCTCCGTTTTCCGACTTTCACATGCTTCCGGTATGGCGCGGATTGTTATGGTTATTCATGGGGTTACCTTTATATGCCGCTGGCAATCTTGTGTTTGATGTAGCCCGACGCGGTTTCCCCGATTCCTGTTTTCCCGATTCGGGCACCAATGTTCGTGGCCTGGACAGGGTCAATGCTCAGGCCGCAATTCACGCATTCACGCGGCTGCTTCTTCCTGTATCTCCGCGCGCGTGACCGCCAAGCGCAACCCGGCGCCATTGAGGATGGCCAGCAGGGTTTTCAGGGTCGGATTGCCCTTGGGCGAGAGGGCGCGATAAAGACTTTCCCGCTGTATCCCGGCGCGTTCGGCCACGGCATCCATGCCTTGTGCCTGGGCTACCTGGCGCAGGGCCATCAGCAGAGCCTCGCGGCCGCCGGGTTCATCCAGGGACTCCAGGGAGGCAGCCAGGTATTCGTCGGCGAAGGCGGCGTCGTCGCGTAGCAGTTCGACCATCGCGTCATCATGGGGGCGAGAGGCATTCATGGGTTTCTCCGTTTCCAGTCGTTCCAGTAATTCACGGCGGTTTCGATGTCGGCCTGTTGCCGGCGCTTGTCGCCGCCCACCAGCAGGAGAATCAGCCGTTCACCGGCGCGAGCATAGTAGGCGCGGTAGCCTGGGCCGTGGTCGATGCGCAGTTCCCAGACCCCACCCGATACCGGCTTGCAGTCGCCGAAGTTGCCGGCTGCCAGACGTTGTACGCGCGCGGCGATGCGTGCCCGTGCCATGCGGTCGGCCAGGGAGGCAAGCCAGTCCTTGAACGGGTCGCGCCCCTGGGGTGTCAGGTAGTCCCGAATCTCATGCATTGCTTTGTAGCGTATAGGTTACGGAGGTTCCCGGCAAGGACAGGCTATGCCGCCCGTTTGAATGTCACCACATTGTCGGCGTCCGGTCGCGTGAGCAGGTCGAGCCGCGCTCCCAGCAGATTCCAGGCCGCGCGCATTTCCTCCCGGTAGTCGTGGCGCTGGTAGATGCGCTTGAGGGCGTTCTGTTCGGTGTGGTTGAGGCAACGTTCCACCACTTCTGGTAACACGCCCAGGGCACCCATCATGGTGGCGCCGGTGCGGCGCAGGTCGTGGGGTGTCCACTTGCCACCGGGAAGCTTGAGCACGTCGGTCAGCGGCGATCGGTTCTTCATCGGTGCGCCATCCCGTTGTCGGTCGCCGATCTGCTTTGCCAATGACTTCACGCATACCGGACCTTCGTTGTGCTTGGCGGGTAGTACCCACTTGCCGGGAACCGTTTCGCCTTGCTCGTCGATGGTGGTACCGGTGATGGCCTTGAGCGTTTCGAACTGGCGAACGGCGAAGTCGGACAGGTCGATCAGATGCGCCTTGCCGTTCTTGCTGTTCTCCGGCGGGATGCGCCATTGCTTCGATTCCAGGTCAACATCAGCCCAGGCGGCGGTGGACAACTCGCCTACGCGGCAGCAGGTCGCCAGCATGATCCAGATGGCGGTGGACGACGTGAGGAGCATCCCGGCGCCGGCGATGAGTCCGGGAAGGGCGCGGACCTCGGATTCGGGGAGCACGCGGTCGCGTTCGACCTTCTTGCCGTAGTCGTCGCGTTTCATGTGGCTTGTGGGGTCGTTTTCCAGCAGACCACGCCGGATGGCGAAGCCGAACATCTGGCGCAGGTCGCCCAGCATGTTGCGGGCGACGATGCGCGCGCCACGGGCCACTACGTCATCCAGCAGGGCGGCAACCTGGGCGCGCTTCACTTCGTCGGCAAATAGCCCACCGATGGCCGGCAACACGTCCTTGCCGAAGGAACGGGCGATTTCCGCGCCCTTGTCCTTGCGCTGGGAGAGTTCGAGTTCCCGCCAGCGGGTGAACAGGCCGTTCACGGTCAAGCGCGCGACCCTGGCCTCGCGTTCCGCTCGATCCTGGATAGTGCGCTGTTCGGCCGCCGTCTTGGGGTCGGTGCCGTCGGCCAGATCAGCCCGGCACAGGTTGGCCTTTTCGCGGGCTCGGGCCAGGGGTACGTCATCAAATTTTCCCAGCCCTATCTTCTTGCGGGCACCGTCATGGGTGTAGACCAACATCCAATCCTTCGCGCCGGTCGGCCTGACGCGAAGGAACAGACCATCCCCATCAGCGAGCAGGTATTCCTTTGCCTTGGATTTCGCGGTGGTCGCCTTGCGATCGGTCAGGATGTCACGGGCCATGTTTTTATCCTTTGTCCAAGTGTTCCCCCAGCGCCGAGAAGTGTTCCACTGGGGGAACGATTGGGGGAACACTTTGTTCTGGCTTGCGCTGGATTGTAATGGACAACTACGGAACGAAACATGGAGAAATCCCAGTAAATACGCGGGTTTAAGGCATTGTTACTGGATTAGGCCGGACTCCAATGGAGCGCTATATACCTTTCTACGAACCAAGGGGTAGTGGGTTCGAATCCTGCCAGGCGCGCCAGAAGAAACAACGGCTTAGTCCTCACGGGCTAGGCCGTTTTACATTGGAGCGGCGGAGGCGATACTTCTGGCCGGCGTTCGTTGATCGCTTCCGTATCGTTCGCGCAAAGTCAGCCTGTCGGCGTGGGAAGTTGGCCTTCCCGGCCCGTAAGACGAACTCCCGCCGATGCGATGCCGCGGGCTTGTGTACGAACAACCCATATCGCCGAAGCCAGGGGCGAACGTAGAATGCTCCCCGTGCGCCGCCTTGTCGTCCTCATCCTCCTGCTCCTCGTCCCGTTCCAGTTCGCCTGGTCGGCGGTGGCGGGCGTGCATGGTCACATGGGCGTGGACGCGCCGGCCATGGGCGTGCATGCCCATGAGCATGGCCACGCGCACCAGGAATCGGGCCAGGTCGATCTTCCTTCCGACCTGGCGAACGGCGTGGACACGGAACATGGCGAGGACGGGCATCATGCCAGCCATTACCACCCCGTGTTTTCCTCGGTGCTCATGGAGCACAGCCTGGCGCTGACCATCGATTCCGCCGGTGGACCGCCTCTTGCCCGCGTCACCGACTTTCTCTCCCGCGTCACCCCCCCGCTCGACCGTCCCCCGCTCGCCCTCGCCTGATCCGGCGAGTGCCTGTTTGCGCCCGGCTGAAGGCCGGGTTTACTGGCGTCTCGCCGGTGTTCTTCGTTCTCTTTTTTATTCACGAGGAAAACCATGCGATTCGCGCTATCCGTATTTCTGCTATCCGCTTTATTGCCCATCCCGCCCCTGGCGGCGTGGGCCCAAACCAGCCCTTCCCCCCTGACCGAGGCCGAGGCCGTTCGCCTGGGCCTGTCCCGCACCGCGCTGGCCGAGCAGGCGCGGGGTTCCCTCATGGCGGCCGAGGCGGATGCCCTTGCCGCCGGGCTTCCGTACAACCCCGTCCTGAGCTATGGCCGGGAACGCCTCAACGGCGCTCCGGCGACCCTGGAGCAGAACCTGATGCTCAGCCAGACCTTCGATGTTTCCGGCCGCCGCGCCTTGCGGCGCGAGGCGGCGGAGCGTCGAGTCGGCATGATCGAGGCGGAGAACGGCGTCCGCCGCGCGGAGGTCACCGCCGAGATACGGCGCGCCTTCCACGATGTCCTGCTGCGTCAGGAATCCATCCGCGCCCAGGAGGCCTGGGCGCGGCGCTTCGACCAGGTGGCGGGCATGGTGGACAAGCTGGCGAAAGCCGGCGAGGCCTCCGGCTATGACCGGCGGCGGCTGGCCCGCGAGCGTCGGGACAGCGAGGCGCGGCTGGCGGGGGAGCGGGCCGAACTGGGCCGCGCCCTGGCGCGCCTGGCCGCCCTGACCGGCATGGCGGCCGACCCGGCGGTGTCCGGCGAACTGCTGCCCCCGGCGCCGCCGCCCCTGGATGACGCCTTCGCCGCGCTGGAACGGCGTCCGGACCTGCGGGCGCTGGCCCGCCGCGCCGAGGCGGCGGATCTGGAGGGCCGGGCCGCGAAGCTGGGCCGGATCCCGGATGTCACGGTGGGCATCGGCCCCAAGTGGGTGGACAACGGCGTTACGCAGGACAGCGGCATCGCCCTCTCCCTTTCCGTGCCTCTGCCGCTCTTCGACCGCCAGCAGGCCGGCCAACAGCGGGCGACGGCCGAGGCCTTGCAGGCGCGCGCCGCCGCCAGCCTGGCGCGCGCCCGCGCCGAGGGCGAGCTGCGCGGCCTGCGCCGCCAGGCGGAAAGCCTGCGCGCGGCGGCCATCGACTACCGGGCCCGCGCCGTGGCCGCCACGCCGGACCTGCTGCGCATCGCCGAGGCGGCCTACCAGGGCGGGGAGTCCAATCTGCTGGAACTGCTCGATGCCTACCGGGGCGCCCTGGATACGGAAACCACGGCCCTTGAACTGGAGAAGCGGGCGCGCGACGCCCGCATCGAATTTGATTTGCTCTCAAATCAATCGCTGGGCCGTCCCGAGATTGATTTGGCCCCCTCGGGGGGCGGCTCGAAGGATTTTCTCGAGCCGGGGGCACAACACATAACTCGGAGTGCCGAGCAATGAACAAGACCCTGATTGCATCCTTTTTCGCCGCCGTCTTCCTCTCCGCTTGTGGCGACGATGGCCATGAACATGCCAAGGACGGCAGCCATCCTCCGGCGGCGGCCGAGGCCGAAGCGGGCCATGGCCACGGTGGGGGTGGCGAGAAGCTCACCCATTTCACCGAGCGCACCGAGTTGTTCGTCGAGTTTCCCCGCCTGGTCGTCGGCGAGAAATCCGCCTTCGCCGCCCACGTCAGCCGTCTGTCCGACTTCAAGGCAGTCACCGCCGGCAAGGTCAGCGTGCGCCTCTCCGGCGAGGGGTTGCCGGACGAGGTTTTCAGCGTCGACGGCCCCAGCCAGCCGGGTATCTTCCGCCCCGAAGCGATGCCGAAGCACGCGGGCGAGCGGGAACTGGCCATCGAGATCAGCACGCCCGAATACACCGTGGTGCACGAACTCGGGCCGGTCACCGTCTACCCCAACCGCAAGGCCGCCGACGCCGACCTCGAAGCCAACCCCGTGCCGCATGAGGACGAGGGCATCGGTTTCACCAAGGAACAGCAGTGGAAGGTGGATTTCGCCACCGCCG
>CAZONS010000001.1:32612-37702 GCA_964581195.1 uncultured Thiobacillus sp.
GAGGGCATCGGTTTCACCAAGGAACAGCAGTGGAAGGTGGATTTCGCCACCGCCGAGGTGGTGACGCGGCCCATCCGGGGCGTGGTCAACGCCACCGGCACCCTGCGCGCCCGCCCCGATGGCGAGGCCGTGCTGAGCGCCATCGCGGCCGGTCAGGTGCAACCCGCCGGCGCCTTCCCGCAGCTGGGCCAGAGCGTGAAAAAAGGCCAGGTGCTGGCCTGGCTGGTGCCGCGCCTGGGCGGTGAAACCGATCTCGCCACCCTGCGGGCGGCGGCCAACAAGGCCCAGGTGGAACGGGACCTGGCCGACCAGGAACTGGCGCGTCTGGAGAGCCTGTACAAACAGGAAGCGGTGCCCGAGAAGCGGGTGATCGCCGCGCGCGCGGCGGTGGCGCTGGCCAAGGCGGAACGCGACGCCACCCGGCAACGTTTGGGCCAGTACGGCGGCGAGGTTGGCGGCGGCATTGCGCTGAAAGCCCCGGTGTCCGGCACTTTGGCGGACGTGCGCGTCACCCCGGGTGCCTATGCCGAGGCGGGCACCCCCCTGTTCCACATCGTCGATCGCGGTCGGCTGTGGCTGGAATTGCGCGTGCCGGAAACCGAGGCCGCCCGACTAGCGAAGCCGACCGGCGCCGCCTTCAAGGTGGGCGGCGATGGCCCCGGCGTGGAAATCACGGCCGGAAAGAATGACCGGCTGGTGGCGGTGGGCGGCGTGGTGGATGCCGTCACCCGCACCGTGCCGGTGGTGTTCGAGTTCAACCCCGGGGAACTTGCGCTGCCCATCGGCATGGCGGTGCAGGCCCAGGTCTTTGCCGGCGGCGCGCGTGAGGCGGTGGCGATCCCCGCATCCAGCGTGCTGGACGAGGGCGGCATGAGCGTGGTGTTCGTCATGACCGGCGGCGAATCCTTCGAGCGCCGCCAGGTGCGCCTGGGCGCGCGCGAGGGCGACTGGGTGGAAGTGCTGGACGGCCTCACCCCGGGCAGCCGCGTGGTTTCGCGCGGGGCTTATCTGGTCAAGCTGGCCGCCACCGGCACGGCGCAGATCGGCCACGGCCATGCGCATTGAGGCCCTCATGGAAAAGCCATCGCAACGCCCTGATTCCGTAGGGTGCGCCGCGCGCACCGTTGGCTGCCATCTGGTGCGCGCGGCGCACCCTACGAAATACACGCCAAGTAAGGAACGAACATGATCGGACACATCATTGCGTGGTCGCTGCGCAACAAACTTTTCGTCGTCCTCGCCGGCGTGCTGCTGCTGGCCTGGGGCGGCTGGCAGGCGGCGAAGACGCCGGTGGACGTCTTCCCCGACCTCACCGCGCCCAGCGTCACCGTGGTCACCGAGGCGCGCGGCATGGCGCCCACCGACGTGGAGAACCTCGTCACCTTCCCCATCGAGACGGCCCTGAACGGCGCGCCGGACGTGCGCCGGGTGCGCTCCAACACCAAGATCGGCCTGTCGGTGGTCACCGTGGAATTCGAGTGGGGCACCGACCTCTATCGCGCCCGCCAGGTGGTGGCCGAGCGCCTGCAACTCGCCCGCGCTTCCCTGCCGGAAGACATCCCCGCGCCCGCCATGGCGCCGGCGGCGTCGATCATGGGTGAAATTTTGTTCATCGCCCTGGCTTCCGACCGTCATGCCGGCATGGCGCTGAAGAACACCGCCGAACAGGTCATCAAGCGCCGCGTGCTGGCGGTGCCGGGGGTGGCGGAGGTGCTGCCGATCGGCGGCGACACCCAGCAGTTCCAGGTGACGCTCAATCCCGAACGTCTGGCGGCCTATGGCCTGACCGTGGACGCGGTGGCCGAGGCCTTGCGCGCCGCCAACCGCAACACCTCGGCCGGCTTCATGGTCGATGCCGGCCAGGAATACCTGATCCAGGGCCTGGGCCGCATCGAGGTGTTGAACGACATCGCCGACACCCTGGTAGCCAAACGGGGAAGCCAGCCGATACTTGTACGGCATGTCGCAACCGTGGACATCGGCCCCGCGCCCACGCGCGGGGTCGGCTCCCACAACGGCAAGCCGGCGGTGGTGCTGGGCATCCAGAAGCAGCCGGGGGCCAACACCCTGGAACTGACCGACCGGCTGGACGCCACCCTGGAAGAAATCCAGGCCGGGCTGCCGCAAGGCATGAAGATCGAGCGCCATATCTTCCGCCAGGCCGACTTCATCCGCGTCTCCATCGACAACCTGGAAAAGGCGCTGGTCGAGGGCGCGGTGCTGGTGGTGGCCATCGTCTTCGCCTTCCTGCTCTCGGCGCGAGCCACCGCCATCAGCCTGATCGCCATTCCGTTGTCGCTGGTGGCGGCGGTGCTGGCCATGAAGGCGCTGGGCGCGACCATCAACACCATGACCCTGGGCGGCATGGCCATCGCCCTGGGCGCGCTGGTGGACGACGCCATCATCGTGGTGGAGAACATCGTCCGCCGCCTGCGCGAGAACCGGCTCAAACCGGTGGAGACGCAACACCAACCGCTGCATCTGGTGTTCGAGGCGACGCGCGAAATCCAGGGTTCCATCGTCTTCGCCACCCTCATCATCATGCTGGTGTTCCTGCCGCTGTTCTTCCTCTCCGGCGTCGAGGGCCGGCTGATGGCGCCGCTGGGCCTGGCCTACGTGGTGTCGCTGGCGGCTTCGCTGGTCGTGGCGATCACCGTCACCCCGGTGTTGGCGGCACTTTGGCTGCCCGGATCGAAGACGGTGCGGGAGGCAGCCGAGCCGCGCTTCATCCACGCCCTCAAGGCAGGTTATCGCCGGGTGCTGGAGGCCACACTCCCACGCTGGAAGACGGTGGCCGGCATCAGCGTGGCCACACTGACCGTCGCGCTGGTCGTCCTGGCCTTCGCCGGGCGGGCCTTCCTCCCCAACTTCAACGAGGGCACGCTGACGGTGGGCATGGCCACGCTGCCGGGCACGTCGCTGACGGAATCGGACCGCCTGGGCCGGATGGTGGAGAACATCCTGCTGTCGCACCCCGAGGTGGTGGCCACGGCACGCCGCACCGGCCGCGCCGAGGGCGACCCGCACGCGATGGACGTGTCGGCTTCGGAGATGGAGGTGACATTGAAAATGGGCGAACGCGGCAAGGAGGATTTCCTCGCCGCCCTGCGCCGGGATTTCGCCAGCGTGCCCGGCACCCAGATCGTGGTCGGCCAGCCCATCTCGCACCGCATCGACCACATGCTCTCGGGCAGCCGCTCCAACATCGCGGTGAAGATCTTCGGGCCGGATCTGGGCGAACTGCGCCGGCTGACGGCCAGCGTAAAGAGCGTGGTGCGGGAGATTCCCGGCGCGGTGGACGTCACCGACGAGCAGCAGACCGACATCCCCTTCCTCACCATCCGCTTCAATCGCGCCGCGCTGGCCCAGCACGGAATGTCGATGCGGGAGGTGTCGGAGGCGATCGAGGTCGCGTTCAACGGCATGCCGGTGGACCGGGTGCAGCAGGGCCAGGCCAGCTTCGACCTGGTGCTGCGCTTCGATCCCGCCGCGCGGGCGAATATCGACGCGGTGCGCGCCACGCTGATCACCACCGCCGAGGGCGCGCGCCTGCCGCTATCCGCCCTGGCCGACATCCGCAACGACCGGGCGCCATATTCCATCAGCCGCGAGAACGTGCAGCGCAAGATGGTGGTGATGGCCAACGTCGCCGGGCGCGACCTGGCCAGCGTGGTCGCCGACATCCGCCAGCGGGTGGCGGCGGGGGTGAAGCTGCCCGCCGGCTATCACATCGAGTACGGCGGCCAGTTCGAGAGCGCGGAGGCGGCGGCGCAGACCCTGTTGTTGCTCGGGGTGGCGGTGACGGTGGGCATCTTCCTGCTGCTGTTCATCGCCTTCCGCACCGCGCGCGACGCCTTGCTGGTCATGCTCAACCTACCGCTGGCCATGATCGGCGGCGTGATCGGCGTGTTTGTCAGCGGCGGCGTGCTGTCGGTGGCGTCCATCATCGGCTTCATCACCCTGTTCGGCATCGCCACCCGCAACGGCGTCATGATGATTTCCCACATCCATCATCTGGTCGAGCACGAGGGCGTGCGCGACGCGGCCGAGGCGGTGAAGCGCGGCGCCGAGGAACGGCTGGCGCCCATCCTGATGACCGCGCTCGCCGCCGGCCTCGCCCTGGTCCCGCTGGCGCTGGCCGCCGGCGAGCCGGGCAGCGAGATCCAGGCGCCGATGGCGGTGGTCATCCTGTGCGGTCTGCTCAGCTCGACCCTGTTGAACATGATCGTCGTGCCCGCGTTCTACCTGCGCTTCGGCGCGATCAACACGTTGCTGGAAAGCGGCGAAACGCTGCCCACGGCATCCCCTCTGTCTGAATCCCCGCATTGAAAAGGAGTCCACCATGAAATCGTTCAATCTGTTTGCCGCCGTACTTGCCGCCATGCTGACTATTCCGCCCGCCTTCGCCGGCGCCGGGCACGACCACGGTCCGAAATACGGTGGCGTGGTGCGCGAACTGCATCACGTTACCTACGAACTGGTCGCCAAGCCGGACTCACTGACCCTCTACGTCAGCAACCACGACAAGCCCGTTTCCACCCAGGGTGGCACGGCGGAAGCCGTGATCTACGCCGGCAACGGCAAGACCTCGGTCAAGTTGGAGCCGGCCGGCGACAACCGCCTGGTGGCCAAAGGCAGCTTCAAGGTCGGGGTAGGCGTGCGGGTGGTGGTCACCACCAGGCTGGCCGGGAAGCCGCCGGCCAGGGCTACTTTTCAATTGAAATGAATTGCCTGAGAGAGAAGGAGATCGAAATGAAATACCTGTCCATCCCGATCCTGCTGTTGATGCTTGCCGGTTGCTCGACGACGCATGTCGCCCTGTCGAATGCCGAGCAACCCGGTGCCGGCGCCGGCATCCTGCGCATTGCCTGGCTAGGGCCCGATCGCGCCGAGATTCTGTTGGAGGGCAAAGCCTATGTGGGCGAATGGGCGGACAGCCTCTGCTTCACGCCGCAATGCCGGGGTGTGTTTTTCAACGTGGCAAAGATCGAACGGCGGCATGTCCGCAGGGGGTCGGCGGAACTGTTCGCCAAGGACCAGGCCAGCCTGAGCTGCGAGTGGGTCAGCCACAAGAAGGAACTGGTCGGCAC
>CAZONS010000002.1:0-34490 GCA_964581195.1 uncultured Thiobacillus sp.
CGCCGATCTCTCCGGCGCCGATCTCTCCGGCGCCGACCTGGCCGGCGCCAATCTGCGCTACGCGGTACTCGGCGGCGCCATGCTGGTCGGCACACGGCTGGATAACGCGGTGTGGAGCGACGGTCGCGCCTGCGCGCCAGGGTCGATCGGCGCATGTCCGTGATCCTGACCTCGCGCGCGAACCCCGGCTATCAGGCCCTGCGGGCGCTGGCGGAGGATCGCCGCGCGCGGCGCCAGGCCGGCGCCACCCTGATCGACGGTGAGCACCTGCTCGAAGCCGCTCTCGCGGCCGGGGTCATGCCGCGCCGCCTGGTGTTTTCGGCGAGCGCGCTGGAAGGTCATCTCGCCGCCTGGCGCGAGCGCTTGCCCACGGTGCCGGCCCTGCGCCTGTCCGATGCGCTGTTCGCCGCGCTCTCGCCGGTGGCGGCGCCGACCGGAGTGCTCGCGGAGATCGCCATTCCGGCGCCCGCGCAAGGCACGGCGGGTTTCGTGGTGCTGCTGGAAGACGTTCAGGACCCCGGCAACCTGGGGGCGCTCTTGCGCACCGCCGCGGCCGCCGGCGTCGAGCGGGCCTATCTCTCCACCGCCTGTGCCGACGCCTGGTCGCCCAAGTGCTTGCGCGGCGGCCAGGGCGCGCAGTTTCGGCTGGCCATTCAGGAACGCGCGGACCTGCCGGAAGTGGCGCGCGCCTTCCCCGGTGTCATCCACGCCGCCGTGCTCGGCGCCGAGACCTCGTTGTTCGATCTGGAACTGCGCGGCGCAGTGGGTTTCGCCTTCGGCAACGAGGGCGCCGGCCTGAGCGAGGCGCTGCGCGCCCAGGCCAGCCCCTTCACCATCCCGATGAGCGACCGGGTGGAATCGCTCAACGTCGCCGCCGCCGCCGCCATCTGCCTGTTCGAGCGGACGCGGCAAGGGTTGTAGCCCGGATGCAGCGATAGCGGAATCCGGGGAAGTGGGCCGACGCGCCCCGGATTCCGCTGCGCTGCATCCGGGCTACGGTGTATTACGGCTTCACCTTTGCCGGCAACGACTGCTTGATGATGGCCGCGATCTCCTCCACCGAGCGGGCGGTGGAATCGACCACCGGCACGCCGGCATCGCGCATCATCGCCTCCGCCCGGGCCAGTTCGTCGCGGCAGGTCTCGATCGACGAATAGCTGCTGTTCGGCCGCCGCTCCGAGCGGATCTGCGCCAGACGTTCCGGATCCAGGGTGAGACCGCGCAGCTTGGGCAGGAAGCGCAGCAGCGATTCCGGCAGGCCGGGGTGCTCGAAGTTCTCCGGCGTGAGCGGGTAGTTGGCGACGTTGAGCGCGTACTGCATCGCCATGTACAGCGAGGTCGGCGTCTTGCCGCTGCGCGAGACGCCGACCAGGATGACATCGGCGCGTTCGTATTTCTCGAGGCTCAATCCATCGTCCGCCGCCAGGGCGAAATTCACCGCGTTGATCCGCAGGTAGTAATCGCTCTGGTCACCCATGCCGTGGAAACGGCCGCGCAGCGGTTCCGGCGGATAGCCGATCTCGCCCACCATCATGCCCAGGAAATGGCCGTAGATATCCATCACCAGGGCGCCGCAGGAAGCCAATGCTGCACGTGCGCCAGGATCGGTCAGCGTGGAGTACACAAACGGCTTCAAGCTGGTGTTTTTCCAGGCTTCCCGGATTTGTTGCGCCGCAATATTCGCTTTCTCCAAATTATCGACGAAGGGTAAACTGCTGGTCGCGAACGCTTCGTCGGGGAATTGCGAGAGCAGACTCTTGCCAATGATCTCGGCGGTGATGCCAGTGTGGTCGGAAACGAAAAATACCGGTCGGACGGGTCTCATGGGGATGGGGCGACGTTTGTGTCAATGTTCAGAGGAGTTTCTTTCAGATGGACTATATAGCGCGCTTTGAAACACTGTCGATGTACGACGTCGACAAGGTCGGCGGCAAGAACGCTTCGCTCGGCGAGATGATCCACAACCTGACCGACAAGGGGGTTCGCGTCCCCGGCGGCTTCGCCACCACCGCCGATGCCTTCCGTGAATTTTTGTCGCATAACGGACTTGCAGATCGCATTGCCGACAAGCTCACCACCCTCAACGTCGACGACACCCTCGCCCTGGCCGAGGCCGGCCGCCAGATTCGCGGCTGGATGATGGAAGCGCCGCTGCCCGCCGGGCTGGAGGCGGGCATCCGCCACAACCACCGCCTGATGTGCGCCGAGGCCGAGGAAGACCTGCTGTTCGCGGTGCGCTCCTCCGCCACCGCCGAGGACCTGCCCGACGCCTCCTTCGCCGGCCAGCAGGAAACCTTCCTCAACATCAAGGGCGCGGACAACCTGATCGACGCCGTCAAACTGTGTTTCGCCTCGCTCTATAACGACCGCGCCATCGCCTATCGCGTCCACAACCACTTCGAGCATGCCGTGGTCGCCCTGTCCGCCGGCATTCAGCGCATGGTGCGCTCCGACCTCGGCGCCGCCGGCGTCATGTTCACCATGGACACCGAATCCGGCTTCCGCGACGTGGTCTTCATCAACGGCTCCTACGGCCTCGGCGAAACCGTGGTGCAGGGCTCGGTCAACCCCGACGAGTACTACGTGCACAAGCCCAAGCTGCGCGAAGGCAAGCGCGCCGTGGTGCGCAAGAAACTGGGTGAAAAAGCCATCCGCATGGTCTTCTCCCGCGAATCCGTGGCCGAACGCTCCACCGTGGTGGAAGACGTGCCCATGGGCCTGCGCCGCCAGTTCGCCCTCACCGACGACGAACTGCTCGAACTCGCCCGCTACGCCCTGACCATCGAGGAACACTATGGCCGGCCGATGGACATCGAGTGGGGCCGCGACGGCATCGACGGCAAGCTCTACATCCTGCAGGCGCGCCCGGAAACCGTGAAATCCCGCGACGGCAACGTCCAGGTCCGCTTCAACCTGCTGGAAAAGGGCGAGGTCGTCACCCACGGCCGCGCCATCGGCAGCAAGATCGGCCAGGGCCGGGCGCGGGTGATCAAGTCCATCGACCAGATGCACGAAGTCCAGCCCGGCGACGTGCTCATCGCCGACATGACCGACCCCGACTGGGAACCGGTGATGAAGCGCGCCTCCGCCATCGTCACCAACCGCGGCGGGCGCACCTGCCACGCCGCCATCATCGCCCGCGAAATGGGCGTGCCGGCGGTGGTCGGCACCGGCAACGGCACCACCGCCATCCAGGACGGCCAGGAAGTCACCGTCTCCTGCGCCGAGGGCGAGGACGGCTACGTCTACGAAGGCCTGCTCAAGTTCGAGAAGACCGAACGGGTCATGCAATCCATGCCCGACATCCCGGTCAAGATCATGATGAACGTCGGCAACCCGGAACAGGCCTTCCACTTCGCCACCCTGCCGCACGAAGGCGTGGGCCTCGCCCGCCTGGAATTCATCATCAACAACGCCATCGGCATCCACCCCAACGCCGCCCTGGAATACCGCAAGATGCCGGAGGAGGTGAAGGCCGCCATCGACAGGAAGGTCTACGGCTACGGCGACCCGGTCAACTTCTATGTGGAAAAGCTGGTGGAAGGCATCGCCACCATCGCCTGCGCCTTCTGGCCGAAGCGGGTCATCGTCCGCATGTCCGACTTCAAGTCGAACGAATACGCCAACCTCATCGGCGGCCCCCAGTTCGAACCGCATGAAGAAAACCCCATGCTCGGCTTCCGCGGCGCCGGCCGCTACGCCAGCCCGCAGTTCCAGCGCGCCTTCCAGCTCGAATGCCGCGCCATCAAGCGGGTGCGTGACGACATGGGCCTCACCAACGTCGAGATCATGCTGCCCTTCGTGCGTACCCTCACCGACGCCGACGCCGCGCTGCGCGTGCTGGCGGAGAACGGTCTGGAACGTGGCCGCGACGACCTCAAGATCGTCATGATGTGCGAGATCCCCGCCAACGTCCTCATCGCCGACGACTTCCTGCAGCGCTTCGATGGCTTCTCCATCGGCTCCAACGACCTCACCCAGCTCACCCTCGGTGTCGACCGCGACTCCAGCCTGGTCGCGGCCAGCTTCGACGAGCGCAACCCGGCGGTGAAGAAGCTGCTCTCCGAGGCCATCGCCGCCTGCAAGCGCAACGGCAAGTACGTCGGCATCTGCGGCCAGGGGCCCTCCGACCACCCCGACCTCGCCGACTGGCTGATGGACCAGGGCATCGACTCCATGTCGCTCAACCCGGACACGGTGGTCTCCACCTGGATGCGGCTGGCGGCGCGCGGCAAGTAATCGCGCCTTCGCCGTTCTGAAACGCCGGCGTCCTCGCCGGCGTTTTTTCTGAGGGGAATCATCGTGCGCACGGTGCGATGCATATCCATTACGTTCCCAAGGTTCCCGCGACCGGCGTCTTGTGCTCAAATTCGTGCCCTTTCACCGCACCACTATGGCGCGTGGCGGGCCGTGGCAGGGTGGCGGCGCGCCGCTGGCGTCGATACACATGAAAATCACCGTCAGTGAACTGATCGTCCGCTATCTGGAACGTCTCGGCATCGACGTCATTTTCGGCATGCCGGGCGCGCATGTCCTGCCGATCTACGATCAGTTGCATGGTTCCAGCGTGCGCAGCGTGCTGGTCAAGCATGAACAGGGCGCGGCCTTCATGGCCGGTGGTTATGCGCGCGTCTCGCACCGGGTTTCGGCCTGCATCGCCACCGCCGGGCCGGGCGCCACCAATCTGTTGACCGGCATCGCCAACGCCTACGCGGAGCGCCTGCCGGTGCTGGTGATCACCGGCGAGACTTCGACCTACATCTTCGGCAAGGGCGGCTTGCAGGAAAGCTCGGGGGAGGGCGGGGCGATCGACCAGGGCAGCCTGTTCGCCGGCATCACCCGCTACCACAAGCTGATCGAGCGCACCGATTACCTTGGCCAGGTGCTCAATCAGGCCACCCGGGCGCTGTTCGCGCGCGATGCCGGGCCGGTGTTGCTGTCCATTCCCTACAACGTGCAGAAGGAAACCGTGGATGCCGGCGTGCTCGACCAGTTGCACATTCCCGCGCACGGCGAGCCGATTCCGTCGCAGGCCGGTCCGGTGGCGGAACTGGGGCGGCTGATCGAGGCGGCGCGCGATCCGGTCATCGTCGCCGGCTATGGCGCGATCAAGGCCGGTGCCCGCGGCCAGGTGGCGCGGCTGTCCGAGGCGCTGGGCATTCCGGTGGCGTCCAGTCTCAAGGCCAAGGGGGTGGTCAGCGAGGGTTCGCTCTGGTCGCTCGGTTGCCTGGGGGTGACCTCCAACGGCGATGCCTATCGCTACATCGTCGAGCATGCCGATCTGGTGATCTTCCTCGGCGCCGGCTTCAACGAGCGCACCAGCTATCTCTGGGACAGCAAGCTGCTGGCCGGCAAGAAGGTCGCGCAGGTGGACCGCGACGCCGCGCAACTGAACAAGGTGTTCAAGGCGGATGTGGCGATCCACGGCGACATTCGCGCGGTGCTGACCGAGTTGCTGGCCTTGCTGGAATCGGACCCGGCCAGCCATGGTCTCGCCGGCCAGCGGCGGGAAAAGCTGCTCGGCCATCGTCAGGCGGTGACGCAGCCACCGGGCGCGGAGGAGGCCGCGAGGCGCGCGCAATTCCGTCTCATGGAGGCCTTCTTCGCCGGGCTGGCGGCGCGATTTCCGGAGAATGCGATGATCTTCGACGACAACATCGTGTTCGCGCAGAGCTATTTCGACGTTTCCCACGCCAACCACTATTTCCCGAATTCCGGCATCTCCTCGCTGGGCCATGCGATTCCGGCGGCGATCGGCGCCCGTTTCTTCGCCAAGGACAGCCCCACCTTCGCCATCCTCGGCGACGGCGGCTTCCAGATGTGTTGCATGGAACTCATGACCGCCGTGAACTACGGCATTCCGCTCAACGTGGTGGTCATCAACAACGCCAGCATGGGGCTGATCCGCAAGAACCAGTTCCAGTTGTACGGCGAGCGCTACATCGACTGCGACTTCATCAACCCGGATTTCCGCCTGCTGGCGCAATCCTTCGGCATCGGCCACCACAGGATCGAGCGCGAGGCCGACCTCGACGCGCTGTTCGCCGACGCCGACCTGACCGGCTCGATCAATCTCATCGAAATCATGCTGGACAAGAATGCCTTCCCAACCTACCTGTCCGCCCGCTGAACTCGACGCCTGGATCGCGGATCAGCGCGGCGCCGTCGCGGAACTGGAAAGGGCGCTCTGGCATGGCGGGTTGAACGCGGCGCTGCTGGCGCCCTATCAGGCGGCCTTCCGTGAATTGGAAAACCTTGTCGCGGCGCGCGGCGAGGACGGGCGGCACCGTTTCATCATCGTCATTCCGGTCGCCGACAGTCCGCTGCACCTGAAGGATTGTCTGGGCAGCCTGCTGGAACTGTGCCGCGCCTATGGCTATGGCGGCCAGAAGGACGGCCGCTGGCGCAAGGTTGAGGTGCTGCTCGCCGACGACTCCGGCGACGCGGGCGTCATCGAACAGAACCGCGCCATCGCGGATGAATTCGAGGGTCAGGGGCTCACTACCCATTACTTCGGGCTGGAACAACAGCTTGCGCTGCTGGAGCGCGTTGAGACCCCCCCTTTATCAAAGGGGGGCAGGGGGGATTGGGCTACGGATCCACTCGCGCAACCCTCGGAGAAATCCCCCCCAGCCCCCCTTTTGCATAGGGGGGAGTCAGCCCCGCCGGGCCTCGCCTCCATCCTCGGCTCACACCGTCGCGACGCCTTTCATCACAAGGGTCAGGCGATGATGCGCAACCTCGCCTATTTGAAACTGGCGGAGATGGCCGCCGGCGACGCATCCGTCCTGTTCTACAGCATCGACGCCGACCAGGAGTTCAAGGTGAAGGTGCCCACGCCCGAGGGTGGCCGCGAGGTGCTGGCGGTGAATTTCCTCTATCGCCTCGACGAGATCTTCAGCCAGACCGAAGCGCGGATACTGACCGGGAAGGTGGTCGGCGATCCACCGGTGTCGCCGGCGGTGATGGCCGGCAATTTCATGGAGGATGTGATCGGCTTCCTCGAAGAAATGGCCGCCGCCGAGCCGGGCGCGGCCTATCGCCAGCCCGGCGCCACGGGGGGCGGCGACGCCGCCTATCACGACATGGCCGACCTGTTCGGCTTCAAGCAGGCCGGCGAGGCCTACCGTTACCGCTGCCCGATGCCGGACACGCCCGATAACGCGGCGTGTTTCGCCGAATTCTCCCGCCGCCTCAACAGCTTCTTCCACGGCGAGCACCCCACCCGCATCACCTGGTTCGAATATCAGGACGCGCTGGCCAGCGTGCAGCCGGCGCGCACCATCTACACCGGCAATTACGTGTTCCGGCCGGCGGCGTTGTCCTGGTTCATCCCCTACGCGCCGCTGCGCCTGCGCATGTCCGGCCCGACCATGGGGCGGCTGCTCAAGGCGGAGATGGGGGATCGTTTCGTCTCCGCCAACCTGCCCATGCTGCACAAGCGCACGGTCGAGGCCACCGGCGCCGCCGAGTTCCGCCCCGGCATCGTCGCCGAACGGGAACAGATCGACCTCTGCGGCGAATTCGAGCGGCAGTTCCACGGCGACGTCATGCTGTTTTCCATGCAGCGCCTCACCGCCCTGGGCTACCCCGCGCAAGCCCTGGCCGAGGTCGTGGTCGCCGAAGTGCTGGATGCGACCCGCGCCGAGATGCGCGAGAAATATCGCCTCAAGCAGGCGGCCATCCTGGAGCGGCTGGCCTTGTTGCGGTCCCTGTTGGATGACCCGGCGCATTGGTGGAACCGTTCACCGCAACTGGCCGACGCCGTCGCCCACTTCCAGACCTTCGTCGCCAACATGGCGCACAACTTCGGCGAGGACTCCCCTTGCTACGCCCGCCTCGACGCCGCCGGCAACTGGGACACCTGGCGCGGACGGCAACTCGCCGCCATCCAGGGCTTGCAGCGTGACCGGCAAGCCTGGAACGCGGCTTTGGCACGCTTGTAACCCCGTAGGGTGCGCCGCGCGCACCAACCCATTGCGAAAAACCTGGGCCACCTGCTAACCTGTCTTACCTTGATCTTACGTTGTGGGGCATGAAATGGAGACGACCCGTTTGTCCAGCAAGGGGCAGGTGATCCTGCCCAAATCCATCCGCACCGCGCATCACTGGGAGCCGGGGGTCGAATTCAGTGTCGAGGACGTCAGCGACGGCATCCTCTTGCGCCCGATCAAAGTCCATCCCGTCACCCGGTTGGATGATGTGATCGGCTGCCTGGGCTATAGCGGCCCGGCGAAGACATTGGAAGAAATGGACGCCGCCATCGCCGCCGGCATCCAGGCCCGGCATGATCGCGGTTGACACCAATGTCCTGGTTCGCCTGCTGACCGGAGACGACCCGGTGCAGACGGAACGGGCGGCCGACCTGTTCCGACGCGAACACATACTGATCGCCAAGACGGTCTTGCTGGAAACAGAATGGGTGCTGCGCTACAGCTATAGGCTTTCGCCCCAGGCCATCCAGACGGCATTCCGCAAACTCCTCGGCTTGCCCCAGGTCACCCAGGAGGATGCCGCCGCTGTCTCCGATGCTCTGGCTCGCTTTGAGGCCGGCATGGATTTCGCTGATGCCTTGCATCTGGTCTCGGGGCATGGCGCGGAAGCTTTCGCGACTTTCGACGTTCGACTGCAACAACGCGCCGGCGAGCAAGTGCCCGTCAAGTTGCTCTGAGCATGATCGCCTCAGCGCGCCACTGGCTCCACGCCCGTCGTCACCCCGACCGCTACGCCCAACTCGATCTACTCCTGCGCAATCAGGATTTGAGCCGGAAGCAGGTCTTGGAAAAACAACGGCGCGACCTCGACGCCATCGTCGCCCACGCCCGCCGCAACGTGCCGTATTACCGCGAGCGTTTCGCCGGCCTCGACGGCGCCGCCTTTCACGACCTCCCCATCCTGAGCAAGGATGCCATCGCCAGCCACCTCGACGATCTGCTCGCGGACGATGCCGACCGCGCCCAGGCCAGGGTCGGCCACACCGGCGGCTCCACCGGCAAGCCGCTGGCCTTCTGGTACGACGCGGCCAAGCACGAACTGATGCGCGCCGGCATGAAGCGCGGCTTCATGATGTCTGGCTGGCGGCCGGGGCAGAAGGTGATGTACTTCTGGGGCGCGCGGCACGACACGCGCAAGGGGGGCGTATTCGGAGGAGGCTGGGGGGATCTCATCGCCGCCGAGAAGACCATCGCCGCCGTCGAATACAGCGAAGCGAAGCTGCATGAGTGGGCGCGCGCGATCCAGACCTGGCGGCCGACCCTGCTCTACGGTTACGCCTCGGCGATGAGCGAGCTTGCCCGCCATATCCTCGCCCACCGCCTGCCCATGCCGAAGACTCTGATCGGCGTCTACTCCACCGCCGAAATGCTGGCCGACAGCCAGCGGGAAGTGATGCAACAGGCCTACGGCTGCAAGGTGTTCAATCAGTACGGCTGCCGCGAGGTGCCGAACATCGCCTGGGAATGCCGGCATGGCCGGATGCACGTCTTCGCCGACCTGGTGCATCTCGAATCCGTGGAAATCGAAGGGGAGGATCGCTTCCTGGTCACCTCGCTCAGCAACCGCCAGATGCCCTTCATCCGCTACGACGTCGGCGATTCCGGTCGCCTGCTCGAAGGCGATTGCCCTTGCGGCTCGCCATTCCCACTGATGGAAATGGGCCTATGCCGCAAGAACGACCTGATCCGCACCCGCGCCGGCGCCACCTTCCACCCCGCCTATTTCAATCGCCTGCTCTACGGCATGACGCAAATCAGGCAATACCAGTGGGTGCAGACCGCGCTCGACCGTCTCGAACTGAATCTGGTCGCCGCCGAACCGCTGAGCGCCGAGGTCCTCGCCAGCCTGCGCGCCAGCCTCACGCGCGACGTCGACCCGGCGCTGCGGCTGGAGGTACACCATGTCGATGAGATACCGCGCACGGTCTCGGGCAAGCATCGCTTCGTGATCGGGTTGAAGTAGCCCCCACCCTGCTATCCTCGCCCCTCGTTCATCCGCCATTCCCCGCATGTCCAACCCATCCGCGCGCCTGCGCTTCCCCGACGACGAAAAACGCCTGCCCTGGTTGGCGTTGCTGCTCGAAATCCAGTCCATCACCAACCAGGGCGTGGCCGCCGCGATCAAGGCGGATGGCCGCAAGCTGGCCTGCGCGCGGGGCTGCGCGAGTTGCTGCCGCAGCCACGCGGACATCCCGGTCTATCCGCTGGAACTGATGGGGCTGTACTGGTACGCGGTGGAGAAACTGGAAGGGGAATTGCGGGAACGGGTGCGGCAACAACTGGCGCGGCATCGGGAACTGGGCGCCTGC
Organism: uncultured Thiobacillus sp.; assembly: GCA_964581195.1. Lineage (GTDB taxonomy): Bacteria > Pseudomonadota > Gammaproteobacteria > Burkholderiales > Thiobacillaceae > PFJX01. Next base: position 10,304 of record CAZONS010000002.1, read on the forward strand.
CCGTTTCTGGTCGACGAGGCCTGCGCCATCCATCCGCTGCGGCCGATGGCCTGCCGGCAGTTCAATGTCTTCACCTCGGTTTGCGAAGTGGGCGAGGACGCCTTCCATACCCGACGCGGCGACGTGCTCAATCCGGATGTGAAGCGCAAGCATGAGGCGCTGCGCGAGATGCTGCGCCACCACGGGGTGAAGGCAGGCGTGGAGCGCCGCCGCCTGGTGGAAACTGGCGAAGTGCATCGGCTGGCGCGGAGCCTGCGCGAGATGCCTTGGGAAAATCTGGCGGCGCGGATGGGGCAGCGTGAGTCCTGACACCGGCAAGCCCTCGATGCGCGACCTGGCGGGGCACTTTCCGCGCGCGGGGCGCATCGAACAGGTCTTTCTTCGACCCGAGCGACGGGCGCCGGCGCGATCGGTGGCCGAGGCGCTGGCGATCGCGGGGCGCGGCCTGGAGGGCGATCGTGCCGCGCGGCGCGCGCCGGCGCGTCCGGAAGGCGGCGCCCGTCAGATCACCCTGATCCAGGCCGAGCATCTGCCCGTGGTGGCGGCGTTCCTGGGCCAGGCGCGGGTCGATGCGGCGTTGTTGCGGCGCAATCTGGTGGTCTCCGGCCTCAACCTGCTCGCCGCGCGCGCGCTGTTCCGCGACCGGCCCGTGCACCTGCGGATCGGCGCCGAGGTGGTGCTGGAAGTGACCGGCCATTGCGCGCCCTGTTCGCGCATGGAGGAAGTGCTCGGCCCGGGCGGTTACAACACGATGCGTGGGCATGGCGGGGTGAACGCGCGGGTGCTGGTCGGTGGGCGGATCGCGGTGGGGGATGGGCTACTCTGTAGCGCGGGCGTTATGTCCCGCGGGGACGGTATCCTTTAGGGCCCGCCTGCTTCGTTATTCTGATCAGCCCTACGATGCAGGCGGGACGCCTGCGCTACTTGATTACTGGAAGCAAGATGACTCAGGAAGCTGTGAACAAGGATGAAGTCCTCGCCGCCATGCGCGAGTGGCTGGAGAAGGCGGTGATCGGGCTGAATCTGTGCCCGTTCGCCAAGTCGGTCTACGTGAAGAATCAGGTGCGCTTCGTGGTCAGCGAGGCGACGCACCTCGACGGTTTCCTGGAAGACCTGGATCGGGAACTGGATCTGCTCGCGGCCGCGAACCCGGAGGAGATCGACACCACCTTGTTGATCCATCCGACCCTGTTGCCGGATTTCGAGGATTTCAACGATTTCACGGTCATCGCCGAGGCGGCGGTGGAGGAACATGGCCTGGAAGGCATTCTCCAGGTCGCCAGTTTCCATCCCGCCTTCCAGTTCGCCGATACCGAGCCGGACGACATCGGCAACTACACCAACCGGGCGCCGTATCCGACCCTGCACCTGATCCGCGAGGCGAGCATCGAGCGCGCGGTGGCGGCCTACCCGGATGCCGAGGCGATCTATGGCCGCAACATCGAGACCCTGAAGAAGCTGGGCATCGCGGGTTGGCGGGCGCTGGGGTTTGCGGATAAGGCGAAGTAATGTAGCGCCGGCTTCGCACATCAAATTAAAAGAGCCGGCTGGAAGCCGGCGCTACAGGTCGTCAGCGCGGCAGTGTCAGCGTCGCGCGCAGGCCGCCTTCTTGGCGGTTGCTCAGGGTGACGTCGCCGCCGTGGGCGCGGGCGAGATTGCGGGCGATGGCCAGCCCGAGACCGGTGCCGCCGGTGGCGCGGTTGCGCGAGGCTTCGCCGCGGCGGAAGGGTTCGAACAGGGTTTCCAGTTCGGCTTCGGCGATGCCGGGGCCGTGGTCGTCGATGTGCAGGGTGAGTGTCTGCCGCGTGTCCTCCACCCTCACCGTGGCGCCGCCGCCGTAGCGCACGGCGTTGTCGAGCAGGTTGGCGAGGCAACGCTTCAGGGCCTGGGGCCGCGCCAGCAGCGGGCGCTGGGCTTCGCCCCGTATTTCCACCGCGCCACCCGATACGCCACCTGATACGCCACCCAATGCGCCCATGTCGTCGGCGAGGGTGGAGAGCAGGGCGTTGATGTCCAGTGGCACGCCGGTTTCCTGGCGCGATTCGCCGCGCAGGAAATCCAGGGTGGCGGCGATCATGGTTTCCATGTCTTCCAGGTCGCGCAGGAATTTCTGCCGCTGTCCCGCTTCCGGCAGCATTTCGGCGCGCAGCTTGAGGCGGGTGATGGGGGTCTTCAGGTCGTGCGAGACGGCGGCGAGGATGCGCAGTCGGTCATTGAGGTAACTGGCCAGACGACCTTGCATGGTGTTGAAGGCATGCGCGGCCTGGCGCACTTCGCGCGGGCCGTTCTCCTTCAGCGGCGCGCCGCCGGCGAGGTCGCGGCCAAGGGCGTCGGCCGCCCGCGCCAGGCGCCGCAACGGCCGCACCGCCCAGTGCAGGGCCAGCAGGGCGAGCACGGCGATGGCGAGAAAGTAGCCGGTGAGCAACGGCAGGTGGCGGCTGGGGAGGAGGGCGGGGTTGTCCGGGTAGCGGTGCGCGGCGATCACCCCCTGGCCGTCGCTCAGGGTGAAGTAGACCCGGGTCGCGGGTGGGCGGTCCTCGGGATCGGGCGGCATGTCGCTCGCCACCCGGACCTGGCGCCGCGCGCCCAGGACTTCCCGCAGCCGCGTCTGCAACTGGCCGAGGCCGCCCTCGCTCGATCCGGGCGGTGGTGTGTCGACCAGGCTGAAGGTGATGCGCGGCGAATCGAGCACTTGCAGCAAATCCTTGCGTTCGTCCGGTGGCGTGCGGTCCAGCTTGTCCGCGACCGCGGCCAGGCGGTGTCCCAGCGGCCCGGCGACCAGGTGCGAGATGACCCGTTGCCGTTCTTCCTCGTACAGGCGCCCCGCCACCCATTGCGCGGCGAGCAGGCCGAACAGCAGCACGGCGGCGACTCGCAGGTAGAGGGAATCGAAGCGCTTCATTCCGGGGTCATTCCTTTTCCACGGCCACCGCCAGGACATAGCCCTCGTTGCGCACGGTCTTGATCAGATGCGGTTCGCGGGCATCGTCGCCGAGCTTCTTGCGCAGGCGTCCGATCTGGACATCGACGGCGCGGTCGAAGGGCGCGGCCTCGCGGCCCTGGGTGAATTCCAGCAACTGGTCGCGCGACAGCACCCGGTTCGGGTGTTCCACCAGCACCCGCAAAATCTTGTATTCGACGCCGGAGAGGGCCACCACGACGCCGGTGGGCGACAGCAACTGCCGCGTCTCGGTATCCAGATGCCAGCCGGCGAAGCGGAAGCGGCGCACGTCCTCGGCGGCGAGGTTCTCCGGCAGGCTGCCGGCGCGGCGGAGGATGCTCCTGATGCGGGCGAGCAGTTCGCGCGGGTTGAAGGGCTTGGCCAGATAGTCGTCGGCGCCCATCTCCAGGCCGACGATGCGGTCGACCTCGTCGCCGCGGGCGGTGAGCATCAGGATCGGAATGCGGCTGCGCGCGCGCAGGTGCCGGCACAGGGACAGCCCGTCCTCACCCGGCAGCATGAGGTCGAGGATCACCAGATCGAACGGCGCCGCCGCCAGCGCCCGCCGCATCTCGCGGCCGTCGGCGACGGCGGTGAGGCGAAAGCCGGCCTGACCGAGATAATCGCGCAGCAGGTCGCGCAATTCGGGGTCGTCGTCCACCAGCAGCAGATGATTGTGGTTCATGGCCTGGTTGTCCGAATCGTCATGACGGCTATTGTCCCGCTTGATCCGGCCGGTGGTGGTCAATTTGTAAATTCGTGTAACAACCGCCGTTCCGACGCGCCGGGATACAAATCGGCCCTGGCGTGAAACCGGGCGGTTACACCCGTTTGCTGAAATGGAATCGTCGCGATGAGCGATGGCTTCCAACCGATTCAGGAGACGATCATGACGAAACGCACACTTACCTATCTGACCACCGGCCTGGTGCTTGCCGCCGGTCTGGCCCTGGCCTCCGAGCCCCCGCCGCAAGCTCCCAAGGAACAGGTCTATGGCAGTCAGTTGATGACCCATCAGGAACGCGCCGCGCATCGCGCCAAGATGCGCGCGGCCCAGACGCCCGAGGAAAGGGCGAAGGCGCGCGCGGAACAGCACGAGCGCATGCAGGAACGCGCGCGGCAGCTCGGGGTTGAAGTGCCGGCCACGCCGCCCGCCGTGGGTGGCGGCATGGGGCCGGGGCCGGGCGGCGGCATGGGCATGGGGCCCGGCGGTGGCGGCGGTCGTAACCGCTGACGCATTTCCGGCGGAACATGGCTTTCATGTCGCGGGGTGTGGCCATTGGTCGCACCCCGCCAGACATGATTTGGACTTGGTTTAAGACTCCTTTAAGGTGTCGCGATTAGTTTCCCGTCAACTCATTCAACGATGCTTCCCATGCGCTTGTCCTCCCTGTTGTTAGTGCTGTTTGCGTGCGGTGTACACGCCGCTCCCATCACGCTCACCCCCCTCCAGATCAAGTCGCTGGGCGTGGAAACCGCGCCGCTGACCCGGCATGCCGGCAGCCTGTCGCCGGGCATGCCGGCCAACGTGGTTATTCCCGATGGCCAGATCCGTGTCGTGGCCGCGCCGGTGGCCGGCCTGGTGCTGGCGACGCTGGCGGCGGAGGGGGAGCCGGTACGGCGCGGTCAGGCGCTCGTCCGCCTGTCCAGTCCTGAGTTGATCGCTCTACAGGGCGGCCTGGCGCAGGCGGCCAGCGCGCTCGATCTGGCGCGGGACAGCGCCCGCCGCGACGAGGGGCTGCTGCGCGAGGGCATCATTCCCGAGGCGCGGGCGCGCGCCAGCGCCGCCACCCTGGCCCAGGCGAAGGCGGCGCTCAATGCGCAGCGCGCCGCGTTGCGCGCGCAGGGGCTGAATGACGCCGCCATCGCCCGCGCCGAGCGCGGCGAGGGTTACAGCAGCGAGATCACGCTGGCCGCGCCGATCACTGGCGTGGTCGTCGCCCGCCAGGCGGCGCTGGGCAGCCGGGTGGACGCGGCCACGGCGCTCTATACCGTCGCCAGTCTGGATCCGTTGTGGATCGAGATCGACGCGCCCTCCGACGTGGCGGCGCGGATCAGGCCCGGCATGAAGGTGGAACTGCCGGGACGGCGGGCGTCCGGTAGCGTGTTGCGGGTACTGCCCGCGACCAGCGCGGCGCAGACGGTGCGCATCCGCGCCCGCGTGAGCAATCCGGAGGGCGCGCTGCGCGCCGGCCAGAGCGTGGCGGCGCGCATCACCGGCCTCGGCGGCGGCCAGGAATGGCGCGTGCCGGTGCGGGCCGTGGCGCGGGAGGCGGGCAAGGCCTATGTCTTCGTGCGTCGCCCGGAGGGCTTCGAGGCGCGTGAAATCAGGGTGCTGTCGCAATCCGCCAGCATGGTTGCCCTGGAGGCCGATTTCAGGGAGGGCGAACTGGTGGCGGTGGGGGGTATCGCCGCGCTCAAGGCCGCCTGGCTGGGAGCGGAAGATGGGCAGTAATACCCGTGTCACCCCTGGTACCTCTGGCTCCCACGCCCCAGCGTGGGAGCAAGTGCCGACGCTCCAGCGTCGAGTCTTGGCGATGTCGCCAGGTCCACGGGACGCTGGAGCGTCCAGACTTGCTCCCACGCTGGAGCGTGGGAGCGAGGGTCAACCCCGTAGCCCGGATGCAGCTTCAGCGGAATCCGGGGATGTGTTCGTGCGAGTCCCGGATAGCGCTGGCTCTAACGCCCCAGCGTCGGCGCTTGCTCCCACGCTGGAGCGTGGGAGCGAGGGTCAACCCCGTAGCCCGGATGCGGCTTCAGCGGAATCCGGGGATGTGTTCGTGCGAGTCCCGGATAGCGCTGGCTCTAACGCCCCGGCGTCGGCGCTTGCTCCCACGCTGGAGCGTGGGAGCGAGGGTTGTGTCCCCTTTGGGAATGGGGGGAGATCGTCATGCTGAACAAGCTTGCCGAATTCGCCCTCACCCAGCGTCTGCTCACGTTGCTGTTCACCCTGATGCTGGTGGCGGCTGGAGTGAAGGCATGGCGCGAGATTCCCATCGACGCCTTCCCCGATGTCTCCACCACCCAGGTCAAGCTGATCCTGAAGGCCCCTGGCATGACGCCGGAGGAAGTCGAGGCGCGTCTGGTGGCGCCGATCGAAACCGAGATGCTGGGCATTCCGAAACAGCGCTTGCTGCGTTCCGTGGCGAAATACGCGTTGACCGACATCACCATCGATTTCGAGGATGGCACCGACATCTATTGGGCGCGACAGCAGGTGGCGGAGCGGCTCGCGGCGGTGATGGGCGATCTGCCGGAGGGCGTGTCCGGCGGCCTGGCGCCGATCACCACGCCGCTGTCGGAAATGTTCATGTTCACCGTCGAGGGCCCCTTGCCGCTGGATGAGCGGCGCGCCCTGCTGGACTGGGTGATCCGGCCGCAGCTGCGCACCCTGCCGGGGGTGGCGGACGTCAATTCGCTGGGCGGTTTCGCGCGCACCTTCGAGGTGGCGCCGGACAACGCGGCGATGAGCGCGCGTGGCGTCACCCTGGCGGAGCTCATGGGCGCGCTGGAGACCAACCTGAAGAATGACGGCGCCGGACGTCTGGCCGAGGGCGAGGAAGTCTGGGTGGTGCGGATCGAGGGCGCGGTGAAATCGCTGGACGATCTCGCCGCCATCGTCGTGAAGCGGGTCGGCGGCGTGCCGGTGCGGGTCGCCGACGTGGCGCGGGTGCGGGTGTCCAGCCTCACCCGCTATGGCGGTGTCACCAAGGATGGCCAGGGCGAGGCGGTGGAGGGTCTGGTCCTGGGCCTGAAGGGCGCCAACGCGCAGCAGGTGGTGGCGCGGGTCAAGGCGCGGCTCGGGGAGATCGCTCCCCGCTTGCCGAAAGGGGTCACCGTGGAGCCTTTCTACGACCGCTCCAGCCTGGTCGAACGCGCCGTCGGCACGGTGGCGAACGCGCTCATGGAGGCCGTGGTGCTGGTGCTGATCCTGCTGTTCCTGTTCCTCGGCAACGTTCGCGCCGCGCTCACCGTGGCCGTGGCCCTGCCGCTGTCCGCGCTCGCCGCGTTCTGGCTGATGCAGCGTTTCGGCCTTTCCGCCAACCTGATGAGCCTGGGCGGGCTGGCCATCGCCATCGGCCTGCTGGTGGATGCGGCGGTGGTGGTGGTGGAAAACATCGTGACGCGGCTGTCGCACCCGAGTGGGGCGCCCAAGCTGCACGAGGTCTACCGCGCGGTGCGCGAGGTCTCGACGCCGACGGCGGCCGGGGTGTTGATCATCCTGATCGTGTTCCTGCCGCTGCTGACCCTGGAGGGGCTGGAGGGCAAGCTGTTCATCCCGGTGGCGCTGACCATCGTCTTCGCCCTTGGCGCGGCCTTGTTCCTGTCCCTGACCGTGGTGCCGGCGCTGGGCGCCCTGATCATCAAGGAGGGCGCGCACGGGGAACCCTGGCTGATGCGGAAACTGGATCGCCTCTATCGGCCGCTGCTGGATTGGGCGCTGGGCCACTTCCGCCTGGTGCTGGCCGGCGCCTTCGCCCTGTTGCTGGCGGCGGCGGCGATCTATCCCTTCATCGGCAAGTCATTCATGCCCACCCTGGACGAGGGCGATCTGCTGATCCAGCTGGAAAAGCTGCCTTCGATCAGCCTTGAAGCCAGTCTCGACATCGATCTGCGCGTGCAGCGGGCGCTCATGGCGCGGGTGCCGGAGATCCAGGGCGTGGTGGCGCGGGCCGGTTCCGACGAGTTGGGCCTGGACCCGATGAGCCTCAATCAGACCGATACCTTCCTGGTGCTGAAGCCCAAGGCCGAATGGCGGCAGCCGGACAAGGAATGGCTGACCGAGGAAATCCGCAAGGTGATGGCGGACTTCCCCGGCGTCGATTACGGCTTCACCCAGCCCATCGACATGCGTGTGTCGGAAATGCTCACCGGTTCGCGCGGCGACCTGGCGGTGAAGGTGTTCGGCACCGATCTGGCGGCGCTCAACCAGCTGGCCGGCGAGGTCGAAGCCCTGCTGAAGGGCATTCCCGGCGCCCAGGACGTGTTCTCGGTGAAGAACGATGGCGTCCAGTATTTCCGTGTCGAACTCGATCGCCTGGCCCTGGGGCGTCATGGCCTCAGCGCGGACGCGGTGTCCGATTTCCTGAAGGCGCATCTGGAAGGCGTGAAGATCGGCATGATCCAGGAGGGCGCCCGCCGCACGCCGCTGGTCCTGCGCGCCGGCGAGAACGTGCGCGTCTCGCCGGCCCTGTTCGAGCGTCTGCGCATTCCCACCGACGATGGCCTCGCCATCCCCTTGACCGAGGTGGCGCATCTGGTTCGCGCCGACGGGCCGGTGGCGGTCAACCGCGAGAACGGCGCCCGCTATGTGGTGATCCAGAGCAATGTCAGCGGCCGCGACCTGGTCGGCTTCGTCGAGGACGTGAAGCGCGCGGTGGCCGCCAAGGTGCGCCTGCCGCAGGGATACAGCGTCGTCTACGGCGGCCAGTTCGAGAACCAGCAGCGCGCCGCCATGCGTCTGGCGGTGGTTGTGCCGGTGGCGTTGGGTTTGATCTTCCTGCTGCTGTTCGCCACCTTCCGTTCCCTGCGCCAGGCCACGCTGATCATGGCCAATGCGCCCTTCGCCCTGGTCGGCGGCGTGATGGCCATGGGTGTCACCGGCGAGTATCTGTCGGTGCCGGCTTCGGTGGGTTTCATCGCCCTGCTCGGCATCGCGGTGTTGAACGGTGTCGTGCTGGTGTCCTACTTCAACCAGTTGCGCGACGAGGGCCTGGCCGCCGCCAGCGTGGTGCGGGAGGGATCGCTGCGCCGCCTGCGGCCGGTGATGATGACCGCCAGCATCACCGCCTTCGGCCTGTTGCCCCTGCTCACCGCCAGCGGGCCGGGTTCGGAGATCCAGAAACCGTTGGCCATCGTGGTCATGGGCGGACTGTTCACCTCGACGGTGCTCACCTTGCTGGTACTGCCGGTGTTGTATCGGCGCTTCATATTGGGAGACAAGACATGAGCCTGGTTCAGCTCACCCTGGTGGCGCCGTCCAGCCTGGAGGAAGCCCTGGCCGAATACCTGCTCGCGCACCCGGAATGGGGTGGGGCCTTCACCCTGGTGAAGGCCGAAGGGCGAGGCAGTCGCGGCCATGCCCTGACGCCGCAGGAACAGGTGCGCGGCCGCGTCGCCCGCACCAAGTTCAAGATCGTGCTGGAAGCGGAGGCCTCCGGCCGTCTGCTGGAAGAACTGAAACGCGCCTTCCCCAAGCGGGACGTGGCCTACTGGCTGACGCCGGTGATCGAATTCGGGAGATTGGGATGAAACGGTTTTTGACACCCCCCCGTAGCCCGGATGCGGCGCGGCGGAATCCGGGGAACGTGAACGCTCCCGGATTCCGCTATCGCTACATCCGGGCTACGGCTGGGCTGTGGCTGTTGTTGAGCGGCCTCGCCCACGCCGGCGCGGAGCTTCCGGCGCCGGTAGACCTGCCGCCGCTGACCGCGGTCGAGGCGGTTCTGGAAGCGCATCCGTCCGTCCGCGCCGCCCAGGCGCGGGTCGCGGCGGCGCGCGCGGAAGGGCGCCAGCTCAAGGCCGGGGAGCATGAATATCAGGCCAGCGCCGGGTATACCCGGCGCCGCGAAAGCGGTATCGGCAGCATGAATGATTGGGAGATCGGCATCGAACGCGGCCTGCGTTTGCCTGGCAAGACGAAGCTGGATCTGGAGATGGGCGCCACCCTGGTGGCCATCGCCGAGGAGCGGGTGGGCGATGCCCGCCACGAAGCCGCGCGCGACCTGCTCGCCACCTGGTACGGCGCCCTGCGCGCCCAGGCCGAGGTCCAGGCCTGGCGCGAGCAGGCGGCCTTGCTGAAGCGGCAGCGCGAGGTGGTGGAAAAGCGGATCAAGGCGGGCGATGCCGCGCGCATGGAACGCGCGCAGGCGGACGCCGCCCTGCGTCAGGCGGAAGCCGAAACCCGACGCGGTGAAACGGCGGCGGCGGAAGCCGCGGCCAGCCTCGCCACGCGTTTCCCGGGCCTGCCATCGCCGGCCGTCCAGCCCGGCGACCTGCCGCGACCGTCCGGCGCCGCCGACGATTGGGTGGCGGCGGCGCTGGAACACAATCATGAGCTCGCCATTCTCAACCGGGAGGCCGAGCGCATGCGCATCCAGGCGCGGCGGCAGCGGGCCGATCTCCTGCCCGACCCCACGCTGGGCCTGCGTTTCTCGCGCGAACGCGATGGTCAGGACAATCTGCTCGGTCTGAGCCTCACCCTGCCGCTGCCCGGTGACAATCGCCGCGCGCGGGTGGACATGAGCACGCAGGAAGCCGCGGCCCTGGCACAGGAGGAAGCCGCCACGCGGGCGCGCATCGAAGGGGAGATACGCATTCTCCATGCCCGCGTGCAGGGCACCCTGAGTCGACTGGAGTCCCAGGAAGAAATGGCGCGGCAACTGGACGGCTACGCCGATCTGGCCTGGCGCGCCTACCAGATGGGCGAGACGCCGCTCTGGGAAGCGCTAAATGCGCGCAAGGGGGTTCGCGATGCCCGCCGCGAGGCGTTGCTCTCCCGGCTCGACGTCCACGAGGCCGCCGCCCGCCTGCTGCTGGACAGCCATATGCTGTGGCCGATGCGGGAAGACCATCACTGACCGCCGCCTCGCATGTCGAGCCGGCCTGGCCAGCCGGACACGGCGGCGGTTTCATGCCTCGCGGGTCTGGCTAGGAGCCTGTCGGACTTTGGAATCTCCGGCTGCAAAGCAACCGCGTCGGCCCCTTTTTCGCCCATTTCTTGAGCAATGGTTCGACCATTCCCCAGCGAAATGGTCAAAAAATGGCCTCGGCGGGGCCGCTTTTCGCTATCGGATCCCAAAGTCCGACAGGCTCCTAGCAGCCTGTCGGACTTTGGAATCGTCGGCTGCAAACCGACCGCGACGGCCCCTTTTTCACCGGCTTCTTGCCCCATAGAGTGACTATGCGGCGGCAAATCCGGCAAAAAATGGGCTCGCCGGGGCCGATTTTCGCTATCGACGACCAAAGTCCGACAGGCTGCTAGGCGCGACACTCATGCAACCCGCGAGAGTCCGCGTCGAGCGGTCAAAGCGCGAACTCCTCGTCGTAAGGGGTCTCGCCCGCCACCACCGGCAGGGTGAAGGCGCGATCCCAGATGCCCCAGCCGCCGTCGAGCACGCGCACGTCCTGATAGCCCAGCGACTTCAGTTGCAGCCAGCCCAGGCTCATGCGGAAGCCGTCGTGGCAGTAGAGATAGACGGTCTTGTCCTTGGGCACATCCTTGTACAGGGCCGCCAGGCGCGCCGCATCGAACCATTTCTGGCTCTGGCCATCGGTGCCGTCCAGGCTGACCACGTTGAGGGCGCCGGGAATATGGCCGCCCTGCACCGCATGCTTGATGACCGCGCCGGTGTACATGCCGTGCGGGCGGGCATCCACCAGCACCACCTTGGGGTCACGGCGGGACAACACATCGTCATAGACCTGCTGCCATTGCACAAATAACGCGCCATTGGCCGGCTTCAGCGTGACCTTGCCCGCACTGGGCGCGGGCGTGGCTTCCTTTGTCAGGTCATTGAAGGCAGCCCATTCCTGGCCGCCACCGTCGAGAATTCTGACCCGGCTCATATCGAAACCGTATAAGTCGAGCAGGTAATACAGCCGCGCGGTCAGCGCCGAGCGGGAATCGTCATACAGCACGACGGTGGAATCGTCGTCCACGCCCCAGCCGCGCAGGGTGGCCTGGAAGGTCTCGCGCGAGGGAAACAGCATGATGGAGCGCCCCGCGTTGTCGCCCAGATCCTTGAAACGCCGTACCTGGATGGCGCCGGGAATGTGGCCCACGGTGAAATGGCGATGCGGGTGATAACGCACTTCCAGGATCACCAGTTTGGGGTTTCTGGACTTCTCCGCGGCCAGCCAGTCGGCGTCCACCAGGAAGGAACGGTCGGCGAAGACCGGGGTGGCGAGAAAGGTGGCCAGGGTAGCCAGGAGGAAAAGCCATTTGCGCATGTCGCACCTCTAAAAAAACGCGGCCCAAGGGCCGCGCAAACCTGAAGGAATGAAATTGCGTAACGCTCAATAGCCAAATTTCGCGTTGATGCCGAGGGTGAGCGTCTGGTAATCCTTGGCCGCGGTGGTGCCATAGGCGTCTTCGGCGCGATCCACCCAGGCGGCGAACAGTTCGGAACTCTTGGTCAGCGCGTACTTCGCGCCCAGCGTCCAGGTATCGATGTCGCGGTTGCTGTATTGCGTGGCATCGCGGTTCTGGCCGTAAGCGGCGATCAGCGTGGTCTTGCCGAGCTTGTAGGTGCCGTTGAGATAGACGTTCTTGCCCAGGCCCAGGCCCTGCACATCCTCGTACAGGGCGGCGATGGACCCGTCGCCCAGCTTGTAGCGCGCGGCGATTTGCCAGCCCGAATCGTTGTGCAGTTTGGTGTTGGCCACGAAAGGAGCGCCGGAGCCGATACGGTTGGCATCGACCTCGATCCAGTCGACACCCACGAACAGCTTGCCCTCTTCGAACTTGACGCCCAGACCCCTGGCCTCCCCGCCCTGGAAGTCGGAAATCGGGCCGGCATCATGCATGCTGCTGTTTTCGCCATCCAGCTGGGTGGACAGCCAGGCACCCACCTTGAAGCCGTTCAGGCTGGGCGAGAGATACTCCATGGTGTTGGTGAAATAGCTGGAATGCAGCGCCGAGGAGCCCTGGCGACCGCCGTATCCACGGGATTGGGGCGCGTTGTCGTTCCAGGGGTCGATGGCGGTCAGCGTGGTTTTGTAGGGCACGTCGATGCGGCCCAGACGCGCCTGGCCCCAGCCGCCCTTGAGGCCGGCATAGCCCTCGCGCCACTGGATGTCATTGACGGTGTTGTCGGCCGCGCCGTACAGAATCTCCGCCTTGTAGATCATGCTGGTGTCACCCAGGCTGGTGGGGATCTCGCCCGTGATCCCGAAGCGGGAGGCGTTGCTCTTCACCGTCGAGCCGGAACTGCCGGCACCGAAGTCGTCCGAATAGTTGTCCGCCGACAAGCGCAATTGGCCATACAGCTTCACGGCCTTGGCGCGGGCCTTGTCTTCCGCCTCGGACTTCTCGACCTGGGCCGTCACCTTCTCCTGTTTCTCGCCCTGTGCCGCGAGTTTCTTGCTCAACGTTTCGATCTGCGTCTGCATCTGCCGCATCTGGTCCTGCATCTGCTTGAGCAAGGCGGCATCATCGGCGATCGCCGGGAGGGAAAGACCCGCGGCCAGCACGGCGGCCGGAATGGGATTGAGTTTGAACGGCATGGATGACTCCTCTTGGATGGAAAACCCCGATCACCCAGGTGGGTGGGGCTGAAAACCGCCAGCGGCAGTACCTGGAATGGATCGCGCGGCGTCCCGGCTGCTGCGTCGGCCAGCGCTTCCTGATGATTTCGACGCTGCGCGCGTCGGCAACCCTGTCGACGGCGGTTTGCCGGGAAGGGGCGAATGTAGTGGCGGCCGGTGGCCGGCCATATGATCGTAATCAGTCGTGGCCATGCAGCAGACGCAGCTGACCGTCGGTCCGTCGCAGCATCCCCTCGTTTTCGAGCACGGCCAGGACGCGATACAGCGTTTCCCGCTCCAGGCCCAATTCGGGCGCCAGTTCGGAGAGGGGGGCGGTCCAGGACACGACGCCATCGGCGCCGCCTTCGCAGGCGAGGAAATGCAGTACGCGGTCGCGGGCGCGTTTCAGGCGCAAGCGTTCCTGCCGTGAGCATTGCTTGCGGGCCTGCCGCGCGATGGCCATGCAGAATGCATACGCCAGGCTCTCCTCGCCCCCCAGCGCCGCGCGCAGCATGTCGACGGGCACCAGGGAGACCCGCGTCGGCTCGACGGCAATGCCGTCGCAGCGGTAGTGACTGTCCGCCAGGCTGGATTCGGCGAACATTTCACCCGCGCGGGCACGCAGCATCACGCATTCGGAACCGTCCGCCTGATGTCGTATCGCCTTCAATTCGCCTTCCCGCACGATGACGACATGGCGAACGGGATCACCCTGGCGGAACAGCGACTCGCCCCGGCCCAGTTCACGTGTCTGCGCCTGGTCCAGGAAATCGGCCGGCAGGGGCGTGAGCAGGGGAGGGGTGGGCAACGGGAAATCGGGCATGGAGGTCATCGTGGGATCGGGGTCGTCCCTTACGCGAGTTCCGTGCCAGCCAATGATTGCCTTGGAAACAGCGCGTTACGGCGTGTTCGCCGCGGGCTCCAGGACAGAGGAATGCAAGGGTCGTGCATTTCGCAAGAGTCACGTACCCCGTGTCGGATTCCAGCCGCCCCGCTTCCCCGGTGCAAATGGCCTGGCGCGCTGGTTCGTTCGGCCCTTGGGCATGTCTCGTGGAAACCTTTACCCTTGCCCCCCCCGCGACGCGGCGCCTTCCCGTGTCGTCCGCTTGCTCACGACGGAGATCCACGATGCAAGAGATGCAAATCGCCATCGAGGTGCTGAAACACGGCGGCGCCATCATCTACCCGCTGCTCGCCCTGGCGCTGGCCGCGCTGGTGGTCATCCTGGACAAGACCCTCGTCTACCGCCGCCACGCCCGCCTGCCGGAAGCCCTGCGCCAGTTGGTGGAAACCTACGGCTTCAGCTGGACGGACCTGGAAAGACAGCTCGTCGAGCTGGGGCCGCGCAACTATTTCGGCCGCTTCTTCGGCACCATCATGGACAACCGCACCAAGCCCGCGTGGTGGGTGGAATCCCGCGCCGGGGATGAGGCGCAACAGATCGAGAAATCGCTGAGCCGGGGGTTGTGGGTGCTGGAAACGGTGGTGACCGCCGCCCCCCTGCTGGGCCTGCTCGGGACCATTCTGGGCATGATGCAGTCCTTCAGGCTGATCGGCCCCGCCGGCCTGGTGGACCCGGGTGGCGTGACCGCGGGCGTGGCCGAGGCGCTGATCGCCACGGCGGTGGGCCTGCTCATCGCCCTGGTCGCGCTGTTCGCCTACAACTACCTGTCCCGTCTCCAGTCCCAGACTCTGGACGAAATGGAGCGCCTGGGGACGCGCATGCTCGATCACATCCGCCTGGATGCCCAGGCCAGCGGAGGCGGCCATGAAGCTGCGTAGAAGCCGTCAGTCCCGGCGGGGGCGCATCGAGATCATTCCCATGATCGACGTGATGTTCTTCTTGCTGGCCACCTTCATGCTGGCGTCCCTGTCCATGCGGCAGCTCGATGCGGTCCAGGTCAACCTGCCCCAGGGCGCGGCCGAGCCGATGCAGGCCAGGACACCGGTGACCCTGACGGTGACGCCGGACGGCAAGCTGTTCCTGGACAAGGCCCCGGTCACCCTGGACAGCCTGGCCCCCACCCTGAAGACGATGCTGGACGCCGCCGATCCCAAGGTGATCGTCGCCGCCGACGATGCGGCGCCCAACGGCGTCATCGTCCAGGCCATGCTGAAAGCCCGGGAGGCCGGGGCGCGACATTTCCTGATCGCCGTCCAGCATGGCCAGTAAGGCCGCCGGCTACGACTGGCGCCTGGACAGCCCCTGGCGGCGCCTGCCGCTGACGCTGCCCGGCGCCGTCCTCGTCGGCCTGTTCGGTCTCTGGATCGGCGCCGCGTTCCTGCCGGAGACGCCGCCGCCCGTGGTTGAAACGCCTCCCCTCGATGCCCGGTTCATCACGTTGCCGCCGCCGCCCGAGGTCGTCGCCAAGCCGGATCGCACCCCGCCGCCGCGTGAGCGGGACATCCCGCCCGAGGCCGCGTCCGACCTCCCGCCCGCGACGGTGAACACACCCGCTTCGCTGGATGCGCCCCCCGCGCCCTCCGCCGAGGAATGGGGGCTCGCCGCCACCTACACCCTCAAGAACAGCAAGCGTTACCGCAACAACTGGGGACAACTGGTGCGCAGCATGATGGGCACGGCGGTCGAAGGGCCCGATCAGGGCATGGTCCGCTTCCGGATCGAGATCGCCCCCGACGGCAAGGTCGCCAAGATCGAGGAACTCTGGTCCACCTCGGAGAAGGCCTCGCAACTTGCCTGGCAGGCCATCCGCAACCTGCCGCCCACTCCCCCCACGCCGACGGGCAAGCCCCTCGTCTTCGAGAAGACCATTTCGTTCCTGCCCTACGAGACGGGATGGCCGCCTTCCTACAAGAACGACTGCCTGCCGGACCCGCCCAGGTTCAACAACCCGTTTGCCTGGGATGGCACCTCTCCCCGCCCGGTCATCGGGGCGCGACCGGCAGGTGATGTCGTCCCGGACAATGCGTCTTCCGAGGCGGAATGTGATCCCACCTCGACCGCGGATTCCATCGAAGAGGAGGAGGGCGAGTTGAGGCGTCAGATGGAGCGCAATCGCTGGGGACGTTGAGCGGCGGTTGCCTGACCGCGGCCCTCGACGCCCCTGGACCGCTCATGCCGCCGCCGGGATCCGTCGATCATGGCGTGCCATCCTTGAGCTTGCGCCACAGCGTGGCGGGGTCGATGCCCAGTCGCCGCGCGGTCTGGGTCTTGTTGCCGCCGCTGCGTTCCAGCACGTGGGCGATCCAGGAGCTCTCCACTTCCGCCAGCGTCGCATCCGCTGGCCAGGGCGTGGCCTGAAGTCGGGCCGGCGCGGGACGCAGGTCGGCGGGCAGGTCGGCCAGCTCGATGCGCTCGCCTCCGGCGAGCACCAGGGCGCGCTGGATGATCCCCTCCAGCTCGCGCACGTTGCCCGGCCAATCGTATTGCACCAGGCGGCTCAGGGCGGCCTCGGCGATGCCGCGAACCCGGGGGTTGAGGGCGCGGCCGTGGCGGGCGAGGAAATACTCGGTCAGGGCGGGGATATCCTCTCTGCGTTCACGCAGCGCGGGTACCGGGATGGGGAAGACGTTGACGCGGAAATACAGATCCTGACGAAAACGGCCGGCGGCCACTTCCGCCTTCAGCGGGAGGTTGCTGGCGAGGATCAGGCGCACATCCACGTCGATGGCCTTGACGCCGCCCAGACGCATGAGTCGCTTCTCCTGGATGAATTGCAGCATTCGGGTCTGGGCATCCAGGCTGGCGCTATTGATCTCATCCAGAAACAAGGTGCCGCCATGGGCCAGTTCGGGCAGGCCAGGCTTGCGCGAGGTGGCGCCGGAGAAGGCGCCCTTCTCGAAGCCGAACAGTTCCGATTCCAGCAGCGTGGCGGGGAGCGCGCCGCAGTTGAGGGTGAGAAACGAGCTGTCGCGGCGGCTGGACAGGCGATGGATATGTGCCGCCAGTACACCCTTGCCGGCGCCGGTTTCGCCTTCCAGCAGCACCGGCAAGTCCTTGTCGGCGATCTGGCCCGCCAGTTGCAGGCTCTGCTTCATGGCCGCGGCGCGGCTGTCCATCAGCGGCGGCGCGGCATGGCTGGCGAGTTGCGCGGAGAGCTGGTCGATGCGGCGGCGCTGGGCCAGGGTTTCGCGCAGACGCTTGAAGGTCAGCCGCAGCGCATCCAGCTCCAGCGGCTTGAGCAGCACATCCATCACGCCCAGGTGGAAGGCCTCGACCGTGTTGTGGGCGGTGGCGTGGCCGGTCGCCAGGATCACGGGCATGCCGGCATCCGCTTCGCGGGCCGCGGCGATCAGGGCGAGGCCGTCCTGGCCGGGCAGGCGCAGGTCGGTGAACAGGGCATCCGGAGGGCTGTCGCGAAGTTCGAGCAGGGCGGCATCGCCGTCGGACGCGGTGAGGGTATCGAAGCCTGCCTCGGCCGCGACACGGGCCAATAATCTGGCCTGGAGCGCGTCATCCTCGGCGATGAGCAGGGTGAAGGTCATGGCGTTTTGTCCTCGGCGGCGGGTGGGAAGACGAGCTGGAAAGCGCAGCCCGCGCGCGTCTCCGCGAGTTGCAGGATCGCGCCCATTTCCCTGGTCAGGCGCTGGCTGATGGCGAGCCCGAGGCCCGTGCCCTGGCCGGCGGGCTTGGTGGTGACGAAGGGTTCGAACAGGCGCGCGCGCACTGTCTCGGGCAATCCGGGGCCGTCATCACTGACGGTCAGCATGGGCGCGTGGCCTGGCGCATGGGCCGCGGCGACGGCCAGGTGGACTTCCCGCGCGCCGGCCTGCGCCGCGTTGAAGACCAGGTTGAACAGCACCTGTTCCACCCGGGCGGCATCGGCGCGGACCATGACCGGGGTTTCGGCCTCGAGGGAGATGCCGCAGCCCTGCTTGCGCGCCAGCGGTGTGATCAGACGGACGAACGCGCCACACAGTTCGCTCAGGTCCAGCGTGACCAGACTGGGCGCGGGCGCCCGCGCTGCGGTGAGCATGTCGCGCACGATCCGGCCGGCGCGGCGAGCCTCGGCTTCGATGGTATCCAGGGACTCGCGCATCTCCCCCTCGGGGGCCAGGGCCAGCGCGCTCTGGGCATAGCCGAGCACATTGGACAGCGGCGTGTTGAGTTCATGCGCGACTTCGCCGGCAATCTGGCCGATCGCGGCCAGGCGTTGCTCCGAACACAGGCGGCGCAGGGCCTCGTTGCGGGTTTGCGCGGCATCCTCGGCTTCGGCCAGATGATGCGCGATGCGTTCGCGCAGATTGCCGATGGCGGCGGCGAGTTCGGCGATTTCCTCCGGCGCGCCGTCGGGTACGGATGGCGTGGCGCCTTCCGCGTCGGCCTGCGCGATCAGGCTGGCCATCGGCTGGATCAACTGGTTCAGCAGCGAACGGCGCAGGGCCCAGAAGGTCAGGGCGGCGAACATGGCCAGGCCGAAGGCGAGCAGTCCGGCCAGTTGCCACACGGCGCGTCGACCCGGGGCCGGGTCGTACTGGGCCAGGACTTCGCCGATGGTCTCATCGGCGCCGCCGCCGCTGACCCGCATGGGTGCCCGCAGCATGTCCAGGTCCGGCACCCGACGTCCCACGCTACCCAGTACCTGGCCGTCGGCGCGGCGGATTTCCACGAAGGCCACGGAACTGGATAAATCGGCCAGGTAGCGTTCCAAGGTGCCGTAGTCGCGCATCAGCACCGCATCCAGGGAGACGGCGGCGAGCTGGCTGGCCAGCGCGCGCGCCTTGTCCGCCTGGGCTTCCTCGATCAGGCGCAGCGTGGTTTGCCAGAGCACGCCGCCGAGAACGAAGAAAAAGAACAACCAGGCCACAGCCAGGATGGTGGTGAGACGGAAGGCGAGGGAATGCGGCCTTACCATGCCTGCAGCGCCTGTTCCATCCGCCGCACGACCTGAAAATGGGCGTCCTCGATGACGGCGAAAGCGGTATGCGGAGCCAGGGCGTTGAAGGCGCCCTCACCGGCGCTGTCCGGACGCAGCAGCGCCTGGCGTACCCGGTCGGCGTCCTCCGGCGGTACCTTGGGCGAAGCCGCGATGACGTGAGGCGGCAGCGGCTGGGAGATGGCCAGGACGCGCAGGCCCCGGGGGGTGTAGGCCCTGGCGATATCCAGGCGCAGGCCGCCGGCGTCGAAGTCGCCGTGGAGTACCGCCAGGGCGACCCGTTCATGGCGGTCCAGGTGGACGATATCGGCCAGGTCGGCACGTTTCAGTCCGGCCTGGGCGAGGATCAGTTTGGGCGCCACGGAACTGCTCATGGAGATATCCGCGCCGAGCGCGATGCGTTTGCCGGCCAGGTCGGCGACCCGCCGGACCGGGCTGTCCTTGTGTACCACCAGGGCGCTCTGATAGAAGGCCTGGCCGTTTTCCGTCTCTCCCGCCAGGATCTCCACTCTGGCCCGTGCCCGCGCGCGCACGTAGGGCGTGGGGCCCATGTAGGCGAAGTCCGCGCGGCCGCTGGCGATCATGTCGATCTGTTCGTCATAGGTGGCGGCGATGATCAGCCGCATGGGGCGGCCAAGCGCCTCGCCGAGATAGCGCGTCAAGGGCCGGAAACGGGCGTAGAGGCGGCTGGGCGTATCGTAGGGATGCACCGCCAGCACCACCGGCGTGGTGGCGGCTTCCACCCGGGCAAACCAGGGGAATAGAGACATGCCGGCGAGGAAGGCGCGCCGCCTCATGCCCGCGCCTCGTTCACCGATGGCCTTCCCAGGGCTTTCGGCGAAGCCCTTCGAACAGTGCCTGAACGTGCGGTGTGTCCAGCCTGGCCGGCGCGGTCGGTTTGCAGCCGGAGATTCCAAAGTCCGACAGGCTCCTGGGGCCGCCGCCCGCCCGCCGCTGGACGGTCATCCGTTGTGGCCGGCGCGGGAAGACCCTCACTTGCCGCCGCCCCGCGCGGCGCTCGCGGCCAGGGCCTGCTCCAGCCGGGCCGCCGGCACGTAGCCGCCGATGCGCTGGCCGTCGGCCAGGAACAGGGTCGGTGTGCCGGTGATGTTGTACTTGCGGCCGAGGGCCCGCAGTTCATCCAGAGGGACCTCGCAGTCGGAGGCCGGCGGCAGTCGGCCTGCGAGGATCCAGTCGCGCCAGGCCTGGCCGCGATCCGGTGCGCACCAGATCGCGCGTGTCTTGCTGACGGAATCCTCGGACAGGATGGGCAGCAGGAAGGTGTGGATGGTCACGTCGTCCAGCGTTTCCAGTTCCTGGGCGAGTTTCCGGCAATAGCCGCAATCGGGATCCTCGAAGGTCACGAGCACCCGGCTGCCGTCGCCGCGCACCTGCCTGGCCGCCAGTTTCAGCGGCAGCGCGGAAAAATCGATGCGCGCCAGTTCCCGCTGCCGCTCCTGGGTCAGGTTGCGCTCCTTTTCGAGATCGAGAACGTTGCCGATGAAGATGTGCTCGGCACCGGCGTCGCTGTAGAACAGTTCGCCATCCATGCGGATTTCATAAAGATCGAGAAAACCGGCCGGGCGGATGCTTTCGATATGGCGCTCGGGTCCTGCCCACTTCTGGATGGCCTGGCGAAGGGCGGCGTGGTCGTCTTGCCGCGGCGCGCAGGCGCCCAGGATGAGCGCGAGCGTCGCGGCGAGCAGGGTCGTGAGGGTCGGTGGTCGCATGAGGGGAGGAGAAGGTTCCATGGCAAGGAGTGAAGCATAGTCGTCTCGTGGCCTTCGCGGCCGATTCGCGCGCGTGCCGCGTTGACGAAAAAAAACCTGGCGGACAGGGCGCCCGCCAGGTTGGCGTTGCTCCCCGCCGGATCGGGCGGGAGGCACGGATCGGCCGCGTCGTTCAGTCTCCGTTCGGGCCGTCGTGGCAGTCGTAGCAGCCGACCTGCTGGCCGGCGGCATAGTGCTTCTGCCCACCCTTCACGCTGAAGGTGCGCGCCGTCGCCACCTTGGCCAGGATGCCGCCACGGTAGTCCTTGCCATGACAGGTGGCGCAGGCGGTCGCGTTGTGTTCCGCGTAGTGTTCGTGCTCGACGACCCAGCCCTGGCCGACCGTATGCAGGCCATGCGGGCCACCCGAGGCGGTCATGGGCACCGTGGCGTGGCAGACCGAACATTCGCTGACGGTGCCGATATAGCCCTGCAGCTCCAGGCTCTGGACGTTGTCGTTGGCATGCGAGCTGGGGTATTCGGCGTGGGTCGAGCCGTGGCAGGCCTCGCATTGCAGGTTGCCGTGGCCCTTGCTGAAGCGGTAGAGGGAAAAACCGCCGGCCGGGGTGTTGGCGTTGCTGGCGAACAGGGTGTTGCGGGTGCCGCGCAGCAGGCCGCCATTGTCGAAGGCCGAGGTCAGACGAACGAAATTGCCGCTCGCGTCCTGGTCATGGCAATGCTGGCAGGTCGGCTGATCCAGCCAGCCTTCGCGGCCGGCCTGACCCACCTTGCTCATGTTGCCGTGGCAGCTCTGGCAGTCGATGGCATTGCTGCCGTCGGCCTTCTTGGCGTTGCCCATGGCGCCGCGCAGGCACTTGGTCTGCGAGCCGGGGTGGCAGAGATAGCAGGAGTCGCGGTTGGACAGGTTGTCCAGGGTCAGGTTGCTGGACGGGTCCCGCACGCTGGCATGGCGTGCATGCAGGGCCTCGGTCAGCGGTTTGATCCCCGCGATCGCCGGTGTGCCCAGGGCGTTGGACTTGTGGCAGCCGGCGCAGAGGACGGGCTGGCCGGCATTGGCCGTGGCCAGGAGGGTGCCGCCGGTATAGGTGGCCTGCTTGCCCGCGGTCGTGATGGCATTGGGGAATTTCTCGTCATGCAGCCGCAGGATGTTCTTCTTCCAGTCCTTTTCCGGATCGACATCGTTGACCCAGCCCGCAACCGGCTTGGCGGCGTTTCCGCTGGTCGAGGCGTGGCAGGACTTGCAGCTCATCTCGTCGGAGACCGGCAGCACGACCTTGGTGGAAGCCAGCACCTGACCCGAGGCATCCTTCGCCACCACCTTGACCATGGGGTAATAGTTCTTGAAGCCCTTGTCGTCATAGGGCGTGACGGGAATGCCTTCCGCTTCCCACCAGCCTTGCACGCTGTTGTAGGTCATCGCGGCCGGCGTCAGGGACGGTGTCGGATTGCTGGTGCCGGGGTCGCTCAGGTTCAAGCCCCGGTCGGTCGCGGGCTGGGCGCCGAACAGCTTCAGCACCCAGTCCCAGAAGTTGGTCTTGGTCGCGCTGCGGGTGTTGATGGAACCGGTGGTATCGGCGACCGCCTCGTAGGTCAGCGTCACCCCCTGCATGACATGTTTGTTGTTGGCGGCCGAGCGCGAGATCAGGTGGGCATGCAGGTTGTTGTAGGGCGGCAGGATGGAGAACACGGAGTAGTCCTTGCCATCGACGCAGTGCATGCCGAGATCATTCCAGGCGACCAGGGCATAACTGCCCGACGCGACGGGTGCCGGCGGCGCGGGCGGCACGTACCCTTCCTCTTCATTCGAGTCGTCGTCCCTGTGTCGCTCGAAGTGCGCCTTGGCGTCTTCCTTGCTCACCCGGTAGCTGCCGACCAGGCCGGTGACGTGATCATCCGTGGTCTCGTCGTCATCCAGGTCCACGCGCTCCTGCCGTTTCAGGGTCTCCCGGATGCTGGCGGGGATGTCGATGCCGTTCTCCGGGTTGTCGTCCGCATCCATGGATTGCAGGGTGCGGAGTATCCGCACGACCTTTTCATCATTGCTGTCACCGGTGCCGATCAGATCCAGCGGCGTGACCTTGCCCGCATTCGGCACGGCGGAGCCGAGATGGAGGTTGCCGACCCTGAAGGTCACCCGCTCACCATCGCGATAGATGAAATTGCCATTGCCATCGGTGATGCCGCTGCCCGTGGCGGACTCGAACTCCAGGCCGGACACCGGCGCGTCGATGAAGGTGCCGACCAGGGTGCCGCCGCTGGGCGAGGCGGTGGTGGCGCCGCCGCCGCCGCCACCACCGCCGCACCCGGCCAGCAGCCACGCCGTCGCGGCCAGCGCGAGGCGGGTGCGTGGGGACGACAGTCCGATCATGAAGTGATGTCCCGCCCGCGTGGGCTTGCGTGAGACTTCCGTTGGGTGGCGCGTGCCGCCGGGTGATGAGGTGGCTTCCATGATCTCCTCCTGAGTGACGCGTCCTGCTCGCGGCGCGCTGGAAATAAGGTGTAAAAACAATACACAACGATAGGCCGAAATTGACCCCATGAAAGGTCGGGGCATTCGTACTTTACAGGATCGATCGACATACGTGTAAAAAAAACACACGCATATGGGGCGGGAGGGGGTGGAGGCGCGGGTGTGAATGGCGATCCGGACCGTCGGATGCGTGCCACGCCGCCCGCGAGGAACTATCCTCGCGCCCACGTTTCAGATACCGCCATCCACGAGAACCCGATGCAAGCCTTCATGGATCAGTCCGCTTCCTCATCAGCCAGTCTGGCGCAACCCGCCTTCCTCGGGCTGCGCGACTATCTCAACGATCAGATACTCGGCCAGGAGACCCTGGTGGAGCGCCTGCTGGTGGCACTGCTGGCGGATGGCCACCTGCTGGTAGAGGGGCCGCCCGGACTGGCCAAGACCCGTGCCGTGAAGGCGCTCGCGCACGGCCTCGAAGGTGATTTCCAGCGGGTGCAGTTCACCCCCGACATGCTGCCGGCCGACCTCACCGGTTCGGATATCTACCGGCCGGAGGAGGGCGGTTTCCATTTCCAGCGCGGGCCGTTGTTCCACAACCTGATCCTCGCCGACGAGATCAACCGCGCCCCGGCCAAGGTGCAGTCGGCCTTGCTGGAGGCGATGGGCGAACGCCAGATCAGCGTCGGCGCCGCCAGCTATCCGCTGCCGCGCCTGTTCCTGGTGATGGCCACCCAGAACCCGATCGAGCACGAGGGTACCTACCCGCTGCCGGAAGCGCAGCTCGACCGCTTCATGCTGCACACCCTGGTGGACTACCCGGATCGCGCCACCACCCGCCGGATCATGGATCTGGCCCGGCGCGAGGCGCTGGAGGCGCGCGAATTGCCGCCGCCGGCGACGCCGCTGACCCAGGCGGCGGTGTTCGCCGCCCGGCGCGAGGTGCTCGATCTCACCCTCGCGG
>CAZONS010000003.1:0-34203 GCA_964581195.1 uncultured Thiobacillus sp.
TGCCGGCGCCACATATTTCAGCCCGCGTAGCCCAACCGCGCCGAAATTCGCCGCGCGGCTTCCTGGACCAGCGGTACCCATTCCATTTTCCTGCGCTCCATCGGCGCCGAGACCGACAGGCCGGCCACCGCCGCGCCACTCGCGTCGCGGACCAGGGCGCCGATGCAGCCTACCCCCAGCTCCGCCTCCTCGTCATCCAGCGCATAGCCGCGCGCCGCGCTGACGCCGATGTCCTCCAGCAGCGACTTGATCTCATGCCGGGTATTCGCCGTATAGGCCGGCAGGCGGGTACGTTTGGCGTAGTCGCGGGTGGTGGCGGCGCCGGCCTCGCCCAGCATCAGCTTGCCGACGGCGGTGACATGCAGCGGCGCGCGACTGCCGATCACCTGCTCCACCCGCATCATGCGGTTGGAGGTGACCCGCTCGACATAGACCACCTCGTCGCCCTGGCGCACGGTGAGGTTGACCGTCTCGCCGAGCTGGTCGCGCAAGGCTTCCATCTCAGGCCGCGCCACCGCGCGCACATCCTGGCCCACCCGCACCTTCGCCGCCAGTTGCAGCAGACGCGGCCCGAGCAGATAGAGGCCGCTTTCGTCACGGGTGACGAAACCATGCTGGCTCAGCGAGGCGAGGATGCGGAAGGCCGTGGACGGGTGCAACCCGGTCTCCGCGGCCAGATATTTGAGGGAAGCGCCGGCGTCCCGCACGGCGAGCGCGTCGAGCAGGACGGCCATGCGGTCGATGACCTGGATGGGGGAGGTTTTGTCTTCGTTCATGTTTCACATTATGAAACGTAATCTGCATTGTGAAAAGTTGATTATTTCTGTAGAGTATTTCCCATCGCAACCGACTTCAGGACGCCATCATGAACGCCGCCACCCAACCCACCGCACTGATGCCCGCTTTCGCTGAAGGCATTCAGTATTTCGCGCCCGCCTGGCCCGGCCATTCCGAACTGGCCGCCGCGTCGGCCATTGCCGAGGGCGCCCGCGCCATCGCCAACGCCCAGGCGCCCGCCGCCGCCTATCAGACCCTGTTGATGGCCGACGCGCTGCGCTATCTGACCCTGCAGATCTGCGGCGCCAAGGCCTCCGGCCACCCGGGCGGCTTCGCCTCCAGCGCCGAGGCCTACGCCGCGCTGGTGATGCTGGGCCACACCAACATCGTCACCGAGGTCGGCCACCACGCGCCGGGCTTCTACTCCGCCATGTTCCTCGACCGCTCCCTGGAGGAGATGGGCATTCGCACCGTCCAGGAGATGCGCGACCGCTTCCGCGAGAAGCATGGTCTGCTCGGCCATCTCTCCGGCGCCATTCCCGGCCTGCTCGCCCCCGCCGGTCCCCTGGGCCAGGGCCAGCATTTCGCCATGGCCGGCGCCCTGCTCCACCCCGGCACCCTGTTCCCGGTGACCATCGGCGACGGCGGCATGGGCGAGCCCTATGTGCTCAACTCCATGATGCACTTCAACACCGCCTATCCCGGCGTGACCAACTACCTGCCGACCCTGATCTGGAACGGTTACAGCCAGGAGCATCACTCCATGTGCACCACCTGGAGCAATGCCGAGATGACCGCCTACTGGAAGGGCCACGGCTTCGACAACGTGTTTCTGGTCGACGCCAAGCATTTCGATGACCAGGACCAGGTCGGCGCCTATGTGGACAGCAGCCGCTTCTCCCTGGAGCGTCGCCTCGCCTTCGCCGCCGCCGTCCTGCAGGCCACCGACGCCGCCGCCAGGAGCGCGTTGAATGGCCGCCGCACGGTGCTGATCCTGAAGCAACTGAAGGGCACCGGCGTGCACAAGCTGGGCGCCAAGGCGCACAACCTCTACCCGGCCGACACCCTCGACGCCGAGCACATCGTCGATGGCCTGCAACGCCGCGCGCTGGCGCCGGAAGCCTGGCAAATCGTGCGCGACAACTTCGTTCGCGCCGGTGGCGGCCCCGCCGCCAAGACCGTGGTGACCGAGCGGGTGCTGGACATCGTCCCCCTGCCCGCCCTGCCGATCCGTGAATTCCCCGCCGGCGACAAGCAGGTGCCCGCCACCGTCTTCGGCGGTCTGGTGGCCGCCCTCGGCCAGGTCGACCCGTATTTCGTGGTGACCAACGCCGACGGCAACGAGGCCAGCGCGATGGCCATCATCAACCAGACCCTGAAGATCCGGCACCCGGTCGAGGACGCGCTCTATCACCAGGAGCCCAACGGTCAGGTCTACGAGCCGCTCAACGAGGATGCCTGCGCCGGTCTGGCGGCGGGTCTGGCGCTGTTCGGCGCGCGCTCGATCTGGCTGTCCTACGAGAGCTTCGCGATCAACGGCTGGCCCATCGTGCAGACGGTGACCCAGGCGATGGCCGAACTGCGCCGCAAGACGCCGTCGTTCGTCTGCATGTTCACCGCCGGCGCCCTGGAGCAGGGCCGCAACGGCTGGACCCACCAGCGCCCGGAGATCGAGAACTACTTCGCCGCGCAGATGCGCAACGGCAACGTCTACCCGCTGTTCCCCTGTGACGCCAACCAGATCCAGGTCGCCTATGAATGGGCGCTGGGCACCCACAACAAGGGCATCGCCATCATCGCCTCGAAGTCGCCGCTACCGGTGTACACCACACTGGACCAGGCGCGCGAGGGCGTCGAGCGCGGCGCGGTGACGCTGTACGAGAGCGAAAAGGGCGACAAGACCGTGGTGTTCGCGGTCACCGGCGACATGGTGCTGCTGCCCGTGTTCGAGGCGAAGGACAAGCTCGAAGCCGCCGGCCGCAAGGTGCGCATCGTCAGCGCCGCCAACCCGCGCCGGCTGTACCGGCCGACCGACGTGGCCTGGGATACGGTGTCCGAGCCGGACAACGCCTTCATGGACGACGACCACTTCAACGCCCTGTTCGATGGCGATGTGCTGATCGCGGTCAGCGGCGGCCCCTCCGGCCCCTTGGAGCCGATCCTGCTGCGCACCCGCGCGGCGAAGCGCGACACCCTGGCCTGGAAGCGCGGCGAAACCACCGCCTCCGCCGGCGAGATCATGGCCTTCAACGGCCTCACCGCCGAGGCGATGGCGGCGCGCGCTGACGCGTTGCTGGGTTGAAGCCGTAGGTCGGGTTAGGCGCGTCTTCTCGCGCCGGAACCCGACGATTGCAATGTCGGGTTACGCGATAACACCGCTAACCCGACCTACCAATGGATGCCATGACCGCCACCAAAATCATCGTTCTCGACGACGACCCCACCGGTTCGCAGACGGTGCATTCCTGCAAGTTGCTGACCCGCTGGGATGTGCCCACGCTGAAAGCCGCCCTGCTCGACGCCGCGCCGCTGTTCTTCGTATTGACCAATACGCGGGGCATGGACGCGACGCGCGCCGCCGGCGTGACCCGCGAGGTCTGCCACAACCTGAAGCTGGCGCTCGACGGCATCGATCTCAACCCGATCTTCGTCAGCCGCTCGGACTCCACCCTGCGCGGGCATTACCCGGTGGAAACGGATGTGATGGCGGAGGAACTCGGCCCGGGGTTGGGTGGATTCGATGCCCACTTTCTCACCCCCGCCTTCTTCGAGGGCGGCCGCATCACCCGCGACAGCGTTCACTATCTAATGGTGAATGGCGTGCCGACGCCGGTGCATGAAACCGAATTCGCGCGCGATTCCGTGTTCGGCTACCACCACAGTTTTCTGCCCGACTACGTGGAAGAAAAGACCGCCGGCCGAATCAAGGCGGGCGAGGTCGAACGCTTCCTGCTCGATGACGTGCGCGGCGATGTCCTGGATCGACTGATGGCCTTGCATGGCAACCGCTGTTGCGCGGTCGACGCCGAAACCCAGTCCGACCTGAACCATTTCGCCGAACAACTGCAAGCGGCGGCGGCCCGGGGCAAGCGCTTCCTGTTCCGCTCCGCCGCCAGCCTGCTGACCGCCCTGGCGAAACTGCCGCCGCAACCGGTGGCCGCCGAGGCGATGCGCGCCTATGTGCGCGATAACAAGCCTGGCGCGGTGATCGTCGGCTCGCACGTGAAGAAGACCACCGCGCAGCTTGAACAGTTGCTGCGGGAACCCGGCGTGCAACCCATCGAGGTCGAGGTGGACCGTATCGCCCAGGACAGGGACGCGCTGCTGAAAAACGTGCTGGAACAGGCGGAATTGGCGCACGCGGCGGGCGCCACTTCAGTGATCTACACCAGCCGTGGCGAGCGCCAGTTCCCCGACCAGGCCACGCGCCTGGCCTTCGGCGAAGCGGTTTCGGCCTTCCTCATGGACGTGATACGCGGCCTGCCTCCTACACTCGGCTTTCTCGTCGGCAAGGGCGGCATCACCTCCAACGACATGCTCTCCGACGGCCTCGCGCTGAGTACCGCCACCGTCCTCGGGCAGATCCTGCCCGGCTGCTCGGTGGTGCGCTGCCCCGCCGACCACCCGCGTTTTCCCGACCTGCCGGTGGTGATCTTCCCCGGCAACGTCGGCGACGATGGCGCGCTGGCGACGGTGGTGCGGCGGCTTTCGGCACCGCATTTGCCATAATCGGCCGCATGAATCCGACCTTCCTCACCGCCCTGCGCGCCACCCTGCCGGCGCATGCCCTCCTGATCGAGACCGAGGCGCTGCGCCCCTATGAGTGCGACGGCCTCTCCGCCTATCGCCAGGTGCCCCTGGCGGTGTGCCTGCCGGAGACGCTGGAACAGGCGCAAGCGGTGCTGCGCATCTGCCGTGAGCATCGGGTGCCGGTGGTGGCGCGCGGCGCCGGCACGGGGCTGTCCGGCGGCGCGCTGCCGCTGGCGGAGGGCGTCGTGCTGTCGCTGGCGCGTTTCAACCGTATCCTGGCGATCGACCCGGACAACCGACTGGCCACGGTGCAGCCGGGCGTGCGCAACCTGGCCATCTCCGAGGCCGCCGCGCCTTACGGCCTCTATTACGCGCCCGATCCGTCCTCGCAGATCGCCTGTTCCATCGGCGGCAACGTGGCGGAAAACTCGGGCGGCGTGCACTGTCTGAAATACGGCCTGACCGTGCACAACCTGCTGGCGCTGAAAGTGCTGACGATGGATGGCGAACTGCTGGAGATCGGCGCGCAATCGTTGGATAGCCCCGGCTATGACCTCCTCGCGCTGATGACCGGCTCGGAGGGACTGCTGGGCGTGGTGGTGGAAGTCACCGTGAAGCTGCTGGTGAAGCCGGAACGCGCCCAGGTGGTGCTGGCGGCGTTCGACTCGGTGGAAACGGCGGGCGCGGCGGTGGCCGCGATCATCGGCGCCGGCATCCTTCCCGCCGGCCTGGAGATGATGGACAACCTCTCGATCCGCGCCGCCGAGGACTTCGTCCACGCCGGTTATCCGGTGGACGCCGCCGCCATCCTGCTGTGCGAACTCGACGGCGCCAACGCCGAGGTCTCGGAACAGATCATGGCCGTGCGCGACGTGCTGTTCGCCGCCGGCGCCACGGAAGTGCGCACCGCCGAGGACGAGGCGCAGCGGATGAAATTCTGGGCCGGGCGCAAGGGCGCCTTCCCCGCCGTGGGCCGCATCAGCCCGGATTACTACTGCATGGACGGCACCATTCCGCGCCAACATCTCGCCCGCGTGCTGCGGCGCATCGCCGAGCTGTCCGCGCAATACGGCCTGCGCGTGGCCAACGTGTTCCACGCCGGCGACGGCAACCTGCACCCGCTCATCCTGTTCGACGCCAACCAGCCCGGCGAGATGAAGCGGGCCGAGGACTTCGGCACCGACATCCTCAAGCTGTGCGTGGAGGTTGGCGGCACGGTCACCGGCGAGCACGGCGTCGGCATCGAGAAACTCGATGCCGCGTGCAGCCAGTTCACCCCCGAGGAACTCGCCCAGTTCCACGCGGTGAAGGCCGCCTTCGACCCCGCCGGCCTGCTCAACCCCGGCAAGGCCGTCCCCACCCTGCACCGCTGCGCCGAAATGGGCCGCATGCATGTGCGGGGCGGCGCCCTGCCGTTCCCGGAATTGCCGAGGTTCTGATGGACGAGACGCCACCCTGTAGCGCAGGCATCCCTGCCTGCGTCTTTTCCGAAACGACCGAAGCCGGCCTGATAGACCAGGTCCGCCAGGCACACGCCTCCCGCGCCCCGCTGTGCATCCAGGGCGGCGGCAGCAAAGCCTTTTACGGCCGCGCCCGCCTGGGCGAGCCGCTGGACGTCTCGGGATATTCCGGCGACATCCGCTACGAACCCTCCGAACTGGTCCTCACCGCCCGCGCCGGCACGAAGTTGGCGGAAATCGAGGCGCTGCTGGCGGCGAACAACCAGATGCTGCCGTTCGAGCCGCCGCATTTCTCGCCGGACGCGACGCTGGGCGGCATGGTCGCCGCCGGCCTCTCCGGCCCGCGCCGGCCCTGGGGCGGCTCGGTGCGCGACGCGGTGCTGGGCGTGAAATTGCTCAACGGCCGTGGCGAAGTGCTGCGCCTGGGCGGCCAGGTGATGAAGAACGTCGCCGGCTACGACCTCTCGCGCCTGATGGTGGGCGCGCAGGGCACACTGGGCGTGTTGCTGGAAGTCTCGGTCAAGGTGCTGCCGCGCCCGGCCGAGGAACGCACCCTGGTGTTCGAACTCGATGCGGCGACCGCCGCCGCGCGCCAGATCGAATGGGGCCGCGCCCCGTTGCCCCTCTCCGCCACCCTCCATCACGCCGGCCAACTGCATGTGCGCCTGTCCGGCAGCGCCGAGGGCGTGCGGGCCGCGCGGCTGGCAATGGGGGGGGAAGTAGTGCGTTCCCACGCTGGAGCATGGGAACGAGATGTCTGGCACGCGGCGCGCGAACAAACCCTGCCTTTCTTCCAGACCAAGGCACCGCTCTGGCGCGTTTCACTGCCCGCCGCCGCGCCGGCCTTGCCGGGCGAGGCGCTGACCGAATGGGGCGGCGCCCTGCGCTGGATCGCCACCGACGCTCCCGCCGAGACCCTCCGCCGCCAGGCCGCCGAACGCGGCGGCCACGCCACGCTGTTTCGCAATCATGACGGCGCCGGCGCGGTGTTCCACCCCCTGCCAGCGGCCATGCTGGCGCTGCACCAGCGGGTGAAACTGGCGCTCGACCCGCATGGCCTGTTCAACCCCGGCCGCCTGTACGAAGGGCTCTGATGCAAACCACGCTCGCCGATTTCATCCGCGCCACCCCCCAGGGCGAGGAAGCCGAAGCCATCCTGCGCGCCTGCGTGCATTGCGGTTTCTGCAACGCGACCTGTCCGACCTATCAGCTGCTGGGCGACGAACTCGACGGCCCGCGCGGTCGCATCTACCTGATGAAGCAGATGTTGGAAGGCCAGCCGGTGTCGGCGGTGACCCGTGAGCATCTCGATCGCTGCCTGACCTGCCGCAATTGCGAGACCACCTGCCCCTCCGGCGTCCAGTACGGCCGCCTCATCGACATCGGCCGCGAGGTGGTGGAAACACTGCTGCCGCGCCCGACCGGCGAACGCCTGCTGCGCCTGGGGCTGCGACGGACGCTGGCCTCGCCGACGCTGTTCGGCACCTTGCTGAAGATCGGACAGGGCGTGCGCTGGGCGCTGCCGGTGGCGCTACGCGAACATCTCCCCCCTTCACCCGGTAGCCCGGATGGAGCTTCGCGGAATCCGGGAGCCTCGCAAAACCCGGATTCCGCGAAGCCCCATCCGGGCTACGGCATGAACTCGCCAGCCACCCGCGCCATGCTGGTCCTCGAAGGCTGCGTCCAGCCCGCGCTTGCCCCGGAAACCAATGCCGCCGCCGCGCGCGTGCTCGGCTCTCTCGGCATCCGGCTCGTCGCCGCGCCCGAGGCCGGTTGCTGCGGCGCCATCGACCAGCATCTGGCGGCGCCGGAGGCCGCGAAGGCCGCCATGCGCCGCAACATCGACGCCTGGTGGCCCTATCTGGAAGAAGGCGCCGAGGCCATCGTGATGACCGCCAGCGGCTGCGGCAGCCTGGTCAAGGACTATGGCCATCACCTGCGCGACGACCCGGCCTACGCGGATAAAGCCGCGCGCGTCGCCAGCCTCACCCTCGACTTGTCCGAGGTGCTGGCGCGCGAGGACCTCACCCCGCTGCGCCGAGGCGCGCCGAAGCGGGTCGCCTTCCACCCGCCCTGCAGCCTGCAACACGGCCAGAAGGTGCGCGGCGTGATCGAGACCATCCTCACCGGACTCGGCCATGAACTGGTTCCGGTACAGGAATCGCATCTCTGCTGTGGCTCAGCCGGCACCTATTCCCTGTTGCAGCCGGAACTGTCGGGACAACTGCGCGAGCGCAAGCTGGGCCACCTCCAGGCCGCGACACCCGACCTCATCGCCACCGCCAACATCGGCTGCCAGAGCCACCTCGCCGCCGCCAGCGGCGTGCCGGTGGTGCACTGGATCACACTGCTGGAAGACTAGACCCAAGGCTCAAGGAAAGCCCTTGTCCCGTTGCCGTTCTACCGCTCTAATTCCCGTACCCATAAAACAAACGGGAGTCAGGGATGGCGATCACCGATTGGCCCGAGGGCGAGCGGCCCCGGGAGAAACTCTTGCAACGGGGTGCTACGGCCCTGTCCGACGCGGAACTGCTGGCGATCTTCCTGCGCGTGGGTGTGCGCGGCAAGAACGCGGTCGACCTCGCGCGCGATCTCTTGCGGCACTTCGGCGGCCTCACCCGTCTGTTCAACGCCGCGCAAGCCGAATTCAACGCCTTTCCGGGCATGGGGCCGGCCAAGTACGCGCAGTTGCAGGCGGTGCTGGAAATGTCCCGGCGAGCGCTCGGCGAAGCCATGCGACAGGGCGATGCCCTCAACTCGCCGCGCGCGGTGCGTGACTATCTGCGCCTGCTGCTGGGCGGTCGTGGCCACGAAGTGTTCATGGCGCTGTTCCTCGACGCGCAGAACCGCGTGCTCGTCGCCGAGGAACTGTTTCGCGGCACGTTGACCCAGACCTCGGTGTATCCGAGGGAAATCGTCATCCGCGCCCTTCATCACAACGCGGCCGGCGTGATCCTCGCCCACAACCACCCCTCCGGCGTCGCCGAGCCCTCGCAGGCGGACCGCTGGCTGACCGACCAGTTGAAAACGGCGCTGGGCCTGGTGGACGTGAAGGTCATCGACCATTTCATCGTCGCCGGAAGCGAAGGTTTCTCGTTCTGCGAGCGAGGTTGGCTTTGACTCGCGCACGGGCTTCGCGTATAAAGGCCGACTTTCCGTATTCGTGTAGCAGGGGTAATTATCATGGCCCGTGTATGTCAGGTCACCGGCAAGAAGCCGATGGTGGGTAACAACGTCTCCCACGCCAACAACAGAACCAAGCGTCGCTTCCTTCCCAATCTGCAATCCCGCCGCTTCTGGCTGGAAAGCGAAAACCGCTGGGTGCGTCTGCGCGTCAGCAATGCCGGTCTGCGTCTCATCGACAAGAATGGCATCGAATCCGTCCTGGCCGATCTGCGTGCCAGCGGCGCGCTGTAAGGAGAACGACCATGGCTAAAGGCGGACGTGAAAAGATCAAGCTGGAGTCCACCGCGGGCACCGGGCATTTCTATACCACCACCAAGAACAAGAAGACCATGCCCGGCAAGATGGAGATCAGCAAATTCGATCCCGTCGCCCGCAAGCATGTGGCTTACAAGGAAACCAAGCTGAAGTAGCCGGTTTCCGCTGAAATGAAAAAACCCCGCCGCGGCGGGGTTTTTTCATGGCGCGGCTCGCGTTGAGTCGCGATGCCAAGAATCCCATGTACCCGCCGGACACAGCCTCCGACACGGGCCCATGCGGCGCCCCGCCCCCCCCACGATAGAGGGGTGAACCGCGCCTTCTCATCGACCACGACGCGCTCTGGCGCCCGGGCGCCGACCTCGCGGCGGCGGTGCAAGGGCATGGCGACGCGAACCGGGAATCCCGCCACCCGCATGTAAAATGACGGGTTGATTTTTCAGGTACCTCACCATGCTGACCGCTTCCAACCTCACCATCCAGTTCGGCGCCAAGCCGTTATTCGAGAACGTCAACGTCAAGTTCGGCGACGGCAACCGCTACGGCCTGATCGGCGCCAACGGCTGCGGCAAATCCACGCTGATGAAGATCCTGGCCGGGGTGCTGGAGCCCTCCGCCGGCAATGTCTCGCTCGACCCGCACGAGCGCATGGCCTTCCTGCGCCAGGACCAGTTCGCCTTCGAGGACGTGCGCGTGCTCGACGTCGTGCTGATGGGCCACGCCGAGATGTGGCGGGTGATGCAAGAGAAAGACGCCATCTACATGAACCCGGAGGCGAGCGAGGCGGACTACATGCACGCCGCCGAGCTGGAGACGCAATTCGGCGAGATGGGCGGCTACGACGCCGAGGCGCGCGCGGGCGAACTGCTGCTGGGCCTGGACATTTCTTCCGACAAGCACCAGGGGCCGATGCGCGAGGTGGCGCCGGGCTGGAAGCTGCGGGTGCTGCTGGCGCAGGTGCTGTTCGCCGATCCGGACATCCTGCTGCTCGACGAGCCGACCAACAACCTGGACATCAACACCATCCGCTGGCTGGAGAACGTGATCAACAATCGCAACTCCACCATGATCATCATTTCTCACGACCGCCACTTCCTCAACCAGGTCTGCACCCACATGGCCGACCTCGATTACCAGACCCTAAAGGTCTATCCCGGCAATTATGACGACTTCATGGAAGCCGCCACCCAGGCGCGTGAACGCCAGAGCGCGGCCAACGCCCGGGCCAAGGACAAGATCGCCGACCTGCAGAATTTCGTGCGCCGCTTCTCCGCCAACGCCTCCAAGGCCAAGCAGGCCACCAGCCGCCTGAAGCTGATCGACAAGATCAAGCCGGAAGACATGAAGCCTTCCAGCCGCCAGTACCCCTGGATTCGTTTCGATTACGACGAGAAGGACAAACTGCACCGCCTGGCCTGCGAGGTGGAGGGCCTGAATTTCAGCTACGAGCCGTCGCAGCCGCTGCTGCGCAATCTCAGCTTCAACATCAGTGCCGGCGACCGCGTCGCCATCATCGGCGAGAACGGGGTGGGCAAGACCACGCTGCTGAAACTGCTGGTGGGGGAACTGAGCGCGCAGAAGGGCACCCTGAAATGGGCGGAGAAGGCCAAGCTGGGCTACTTCGCGCAGGACCATTCCGCCGACTTCGATTCCGACGCGCCGCTCACCGAATGGATCACC
This sequence comes from uncultured Thiobacillus sp., assembly GCA_964581195.1. GTDB lineage: Bacteria > Pseudomonadota > Gammaproteobacteria > Burkholderiales > Thiobacillaceae > PFJX01. The sequence continues at coordinate 11,109 of CAZONS010000003.1, forward strand.
GAATGGGTGCGCGCCGGCGGTTACGACGGCAACGACGTGGAAACCCTGATTCGCGGCACCCTCGGGCGCCTACTCTTCTCCGGCGACGAGGTGAAGAAAGCGGTGCGGGTGATTTCCGGCGGCGAACAGGGCCGCATGCTGTTCGGCAAGCTGATGCTGTTGCGCCGCAACGTGCTGCTGATGGACGAGCCGACCAACCACCTGGACATGGAATCCATCGAGGCCCTCAACACCGGCCTGGAGAAATTCCCCGGCACCCTGGTCTTCGTCTCGCACGACCGCGAATTCGTCTCCTCGCTGGCGAACAAGATCATCGAGCTCAAGCTCGACGGCAGCCATGTCATCTACGAGGGCGGCTACGAGGACTATCTGGCGAGCCAGGGACTCGACTGACCCGTGCCGCTGGCGGATCAACGACTCAGCCGCGCCCCCAAATCCTCCGGCACGGTAAAGAGGAAACGCCTGCCCTGGCGCCCCTCCCGCAGCAGCCCCACCTCCACCAGTCGCAGCAGGTCGGAGCGGGCCGTGGCGTAGGTCACCGCGTGGGAGGCGCGGTGGCTTTCCATCGTGTAGGCCGCGTCCGGATGTTTCAGGGCATGACCAAGGAGGGCGATCTGGCGATGGTTGAAACGGTCGCGCAGTTCCGCGCTTCGCAGACGCTTTTCCGTGGCGCGCATCTCCCTGGTCTTGTCGTTCAGGAAGGTCTGTAACGCCTCCACCGCCTGGCGGATGACGCCGAACTGGTGGATCAGAAAATAGGTGGTGTCGCCGGCGTCCGTCTCGGTGTACAGGTAGGCGCGGGCGTACTGAGCGGGCGCGCGGCGCAGGATGCTGGAAATCGACAGGTATTCCATCAGCCAGTAGCCATGCCGGGACAGCGCCCAATAGAAGACGGCGCGGGCGGTGCGGCCGTTGCCGTCGGTGAAGGGGTGGTCATAGCCGAGCATGAAATGCAGCAGGATGGCCCGCACCAGCGGGTGTACGTAGGTGGTTTCTTCCTCCCCGGCATTGGCGAAGGCACACAGCGTTTCCAGCCGTTCCGGCAGCAGGGCGGCGGCGGGCGGGATGTGCAGCAGCTGATTGTCCTTCGGGTCCACCACGTGGATGTCGTCCCCCTTGCGCAGACGGCCCGCGTCAGCGGGATCGTCCAGGGTGTCGTGGGTCAGCATGCGGTGCAGTTCCAGGATCAGGGCCGGGCTCAGCGCTTCCTTGCCGATCTCCCGGATGTGGCGCATGGCCTGATAGTTGTTGAAGATCATGCGCTCGCTCGAGGTGTTCGGCCGGCGGCCGGCGCGCAGCATGTCCTCGGCCACGCGGCGGGTAGTGGACGCGCCTTCCAACTGGCTGGAGGTAATGGACTCCTCGATCAGGGAACTGACCAGGTAGCGATCCTGATCCTGGGACGTGGCCAATGGCCCGTCCGCCAATATCAGTCCCGAAGTGTCGCGATCGATGAGGTGCAGGGATTGGACGACCGGCGCCACCAGGGCGTAGCTGAACGGCTGCCCCTCCTTGTCTTGCAACGGCAATGCCTGAGCCTGGGCCAGACGGGCCATCCTGGTTCCCCACCACCATTCCTGGTGGCTCAATCCTTGCGGAGGCGTCCTGTGGCGCAATTCATCCCAATGCAGGTAGCGGCCATCCGGCAGGGCCGGCTGTGGCCGCATGAACAGGCGGGCGATGGCCTCGGACGGCGGCGCGGTAAACAGCTGTTCCAGCGGCGGAGGTGGCATCGGCAGTTTCATGAAACTATCAATCCATTATCAATTAGTAATGAATTGATAGTTTAACCATCGCGGCCCCATCTATCAATTTAATATTTATTGATAGTTATTGATAGTTGCCCGTTCCACGGAATCACGCGGCACGGACCGAACCCACCGCGCGCAGCGCCCACCCCATCTCAAGTAAATTGCCCGCTTGCGGTAAACCGGCGCGGCCCGGCCATGTGCCCCCGCGCCCCCGCGCGGTAAACTGCGCCGGCTTGTCCATCCCCCCTTTGGAGGCGATCACTCATGAATCTATTGTCCCGCTCGCTGCTGCTGCTCGCCGTCCTGCCCCTGGCCGGCTGTTTTCAGGACACCGCGTCCTACTCCTTTCCGGAGAAGGATCACGCCATCACCCTGGTACGCAATCAGACCTGGTTCTGGCAGGACACCGTCGACCTCGAGGTGATCGTCATCCGTCTGCCGCACTGCAATGGCGGCATGAGCATCAAGGACGTGCCGCTGAAGACCCGCATCGGTTTCTACCAGGCTCCGGACGAGTACCCGGAACCGATCTTCCTGCTCAAGAGCGGCAAGCGGGTGTTCGCGGTCAGCACGCAGTCCTGCCAGGCGCAGGCCTTCGAGGAGCCGCCCGAGGACCTGGGCGAGAAGTTGGGCGAGTTTCGGGTGAAGGACGAGGTGTTCCAGTTCGTGCCGGGTTCCGCCGGCGAGCCACCCGAGGAAGAGTGATCCCCCATGCGTTATGCCGATCTGCGTGACTTCATCGCGCAACTGGAAGCGCGCGGCGAACTCAAGCGCATCCGCGCGGAGATCGACCCGAACCTGGAAATGACCGAGATCGGCGACCGCGTGCTGCGCGCCGGCGGCCCCGCGTTGCTGTTCGAGAAGCCGAAGGGTTGCGACATTCCGGTGCTCGCCAACCTGTTCGGCACGGTGAAGCGGGTGGCGCTGGGGATGGGCGAGGAAGACCCCGCCAGGCTGCGCGAGATCGGCAAGCTGCTGGCCTATCTCAAGGAACCGGAGCCGCCACGCGGATTGAAGGATGCCTGGGACAAGTGGCCGATCCTCAAGCAGGTGCTCAACATGTCACCCAGGGAAGTCCGCTCGCCGGTCTGCCAGGAAGTGGTCTGGGAGGGCCGGGATGTCGACCTCTCCCGCCTGCCGATCCAGACCTGCTGGCCGGGCGACATCGGCCCGCTGCTCACCTGGGGCCTGGTCATCACCCGCGGCCCGCACAAACCGCGGCAGAACCTGGGCATCTACCGGCAACAGGTGATCGGGCCGAACAAGCTGATCATGCGCTGGCTGGCGCATCGCGGCGGCGCCCTCGACTTCCGCGAATTCCAGGCCGCCCATCCTGGCCAGCCCTTCCCGCTCTGCGTCGCCATCGGCACCGACCCGGCGACCATCCTCGGCGCGGTGACGCCGGTGCCGGACTCGCTCTCCGAATACCAGTTCGCCGGCCTGCTGCGCGGCGCCAAGACCGAGGTCGCGAAGGCGCTGGGCTCCGACCTGCAGGTGCCGGCCACGTCGGAAATCGTCCTGGAAGGCGTCATCCACCCGGGCGAGACGGCACTCGAAGGCCCCTTCGGCGACCACACCGGCTATTACAACGAACAGGAAACCTTCCCGGTGTTCACGGTCGAACGCATCACCCTGCGCCGCGACGCCATCTACCACTCCACCTACACCGGCAAGCCGCCGGACGAACCGGCCATCCTGGGCCTGGCCTTGAACGAGGTGTTCGTGCCGCTGCTGCAAAAACAGTTTCCCGAGATCACCGACTTCTACCTGCCACCGGAAGGCTGTTCCTACCGCATGGCGGTGGTGAGCATGAAGAAGCAGTACCCCGGCCATGCCAAGCGGGTGATGTTCGGCATCTGGAGCTTCCTGCGCCAGTTCATGTACACCAAGTTCATCATCGTCACCGACGACGACGTCAACGTGCGAGACTGGAACGACGTCATGTGGGCGCTGACCACCCGGGTCGACCCCGCGCGCGACACCCTGCTGGCGGAAAACACACCGATCGACTACCTGGATTTCGCGAGCCCGGTCTCCGGCCTGGGCAGCAAGATGGGCATCGACGCCACCAACAAATGGCCGGGAGAAACCCAGCGGGAATGGGGCACGCCGATACGCATGAGCGAGTCCGTGAAACAGAAGATCGACGCGATCTGGCCCGAATTGGGCCTGGATACCGGCATGAACTGAGCCGAGGCAACATGCAAGCCACGCAACTCGCACAATTCGTCCCCTTCAACGGTTTATCCGAGGAAGCCCTGCGGCTGGCCGTTCAAGCGGGCCGCGCCCTGAGCCTCGACAGCGGCCAGACGCTGTTCTCACGCGGCGACACCGACCGCGAGAGCTATTACCTGCTGGCGGGCGAGGTCGCCCTGAACTCCGGCAGCGACGAGGCGCCGCCGCTGATCATCCGCGCCGGCGGCGATGCCGCGCGGCACCCGCTCGCCCGCCTCAAGCCGCGCAACTACACCTGTGTGGCGCGCACCCCCTGCGAACTGATCGCCTATGCCGACGACGCGCTCGACAGTCTGGTCGCGCGTGACCAGGCCACGTCCTATGAAGTCACCGAGTTCGAGGGCGACGACCCGAGCTGGCTGTTCGATCTCCTGCGCAACCCCTCCTTCAGTCGCGTCCCCCCGGGCAACCTGCACACCCTGTTTGGCCGCTTCGAACCGATGCAGGTGGTGGCGGGCCAGGAAGTCATCCGTCAGGGTGATGCCGGCGACTACTACTACCTGATACGCCAGGGCGAGGCCCAGGTCACACGCCCGGCCCAGGGCGGCAAGACCGTGCTGCTGGCGCGCCTGACGCCGGGACAGGGGTTCGGCGAGGAGGCGCTTATTTCCGGCGAACCGCGCAATGCCACGGTCAGCATGCTCAGCGACGGCCTGCTCATGCGTCTGGCCAGCAGTGATTTCCGCACCCTGTTGCAGGAGCCGCTGGTGCGCCAGGTGATGCCCGAGGAAGCGGCCGCGATGGTGCGCTGGCGCGGCGCGGTGCTGATCGACACGCGCATGGAGGACGAATACCGGCAGGGCAGCCTCAAGGGCAGCCTCAACCTGCCGCTCTATCTGATGCGCCTGCGCGCCCGATCACTCGACCCGACACGCCCCTACATCCTGTTCTGCCAGACCGGTCGCCGCAGCAGCACCGCCGCGTTTCTCCTGGCCCAGCGTGGATTCGACGCGCATGTCCTGGCCGGTGGACTCGACGCGATGAATATTTTCAACCCGGCAAACATTAGTTGATTATAATACTCGGGTATTAATCCTCCGGAGATCGAATCATGTCCGCAGCCCTACACGCCGCCGCCCTGTCCGGTGACAGCGCCCAAGTCCGCAACCTGCTGTCCGCCGGGGCCAACCCCAACGAAGCCGATGAAAACGGCGCCACCGCGCTGCACGCGGCCGCCCTGCAGGGGCATCTCGATGTCGTCACCGCCCTGATCGAAGCCGGAGCCGACGTCAACGCCAGGGATGCGAACGGCTGGACACCGATTTTCAAGGCCGCCTACAACCATGAACTCGATTGCGGCTTCGCCCCCGTGGTGCAGGCGCTGATCGACGCCGGCGCCGACGTCAACGCCACGATCTTCTTCGGTCTGACGCCGCTGATGCTGGCGGCCGGTGGCGGCGAGGCGGCGGTCTGCTCGGCCCTGCTGGCGGCCGGCGCCGACGTGAAGACCGCCAATGAAGGCGGCATCACGGCGCTGATGATGGCCAAGGAGCGCTTCTACGTGGATGTCATCAACCTGCTCTACGAGGCGGAAGGCCTGGTCATGGAAACCGAGGGCGGCGCCTGCGCCAGCGGTGCCCGCAAGGGGCCGCCACAGGACGGCGCGAAAGTCGTCTCCTTCATGCCGCGCCCACACTGAGCCGACGCGCCGGCGGTCGGGGCCGGCGCCGGTACGCTCACCCGATCGCCCGCGTCCCGGGCGGCAACCGGGATGCCAGTGTTTGCGCCAATCGCGCCATGGTATGCGCGAGCGGCGACCGACGCCGCCAGACCAGTCCTATGGTGCGCGCGGCTCCCGGCGCCGCCACCGGCTTCATGACCACCTGCTGGCTGGCGGGTCCGGCGCTGGCCAGGGTCGGAATGAGCGTCACGCCCAGGCCCATGGCCACCATCTGACGCAGGGTTTCCAGACTGGTCGCGCGGATTTCCTCGCTCTTGATGCCTTGCAGATGACAGGCCTCCAGCGCCTGATCGCGCAGACAGTGCCCCTCTTCCAGCAACAGCAGCCCGGCCTCGGCCAGTGTCTCGATAGCCACTTCGTCGACCCCGGCCAGCGGATGATCGGCCGGCACGGCGGCAAGAAAGGGCTCCGTGAACAGCGGCGCCACTTCCAGGTTCGGATCATTGATCGGCAGGGCCAGCAAACCGGCATCGAGTTGCCCCTCGGCCAGATGCGCGAGCATGTGCGGCGTCATTTCCTCGCGCAGCAGCAGGCGCAGTTTCGGATACGCCGCGCGCACCTCGGTCAGCACGTGGGGCAGGTAATACGGCCCCAGGGTGGGGATGACGCCGAAATGCACGGTGCGGTCCATCGGGTCCTTGGCATAGCTGGCGAGTTCGCGTATGCGCGCCGCTTCCTCGATGATGCGCCGCGCCGACTCGACGATCTCGCGACCGATGGGCGTGGGCGTCACCCGCTTCAGGGAGCGGTCGAACACGACCACGCCAAGAAAATCCTCCAGCTTTTTCAGGCCCGTGGACAGAGTCGACTGGCTGACGAAACAAGCTTCGGCGGCCTGCCCGAAATGGCCGCAATCGGCCAGGGCGACCAGATAACGGAGCTCTTGCAGGGTCATGACGGTGTCGATCCGGAGAGGAGATGACCTGATTCTAGGCAATTCAGCGCGCGCAACATGCCCGACATGTTCAGAGGCCTCCGGCGTAGTCGTTCTGGCGCCAGGCCTCGAACACCGCCACCGCGACGGCATTGGAGAGATTCAGACTGCGCTGGCCGGCCCGCATCGGCAGACGCACCCGCCGCTCCGCGCCGAAACCGGTCAGCAGCTCGGCGGGCAGTCCCCGGGTTTCCGGGCCGAACACCAGCGCATCCCCCGCTTGCCAGGCGACTTCCGAAAAGGGGCGCGCGCCCTTGGTGGTGAAAGCGAACAGGCGATGGCCGGCGAGCGCCGACGCCAGCGCCGCCCAGTCGTCGTGCACCCGCAGATCCGCGTACTCATGGTAATCGAGCCCGGCGCGACGCAGATTCTTGTCGGACAGGTCGAACCCCAGGGGACGCACCAAGTGCAGACGACAGCCGGTATTGGCACTGAGACGAATGACATTGCCGGTATTGGGGGGGATTTCCGGCTGAACCAGGACGATTTCGAACATATAACTTGAGACATAGCCCGTAAGTCGCTAATTTACGCGGGAATTCCCCCCTGGAGGCATTTATGGCCCGCCCCGAGAAGATTCGCCTGGGCGATCTTCTGGTTCAACAGAAACTGCTCTCTCAGGAGCAACTCGCCGCCGCGCTGGAAAAGCAGAAAGCGAGCGGTCGCAAACTGGGCAGGGTTCTGGTGGAAAACAGTTTCGTCACCGAAGAGGAGATCTCCGGGGCGATCGCGCGCCAACTGAACATCCCGCTGCTGGATCTGCGCAACGTGCACGTGCGCCCGGAGATCGTTCGCCTGCTGCCCGAGCAGCTTGCGCGCCGCTTCCGCGCGGTGGTGGTGGAGTCCAGGGGCGATCAGGTGCGGGTGGCGATGGCGGATCCGACCGACCTGTTCGCCTATGACGAAATCGTCAACCACCTCAAGCGCGAGGTGACCGTGGCGGTCGCGAACGAGGGCTCGCTCGCCCAGTTCATCGATCTGATCTACCGGCGATCGGAGGAAATCAGCGAACTGGCGCGCAACCTCACGGAGGAACTGTCCGACGAGGTGATCGACTTCGGCGCCCTCGCGGCCACCCAGAATGCCGAGGAAGCGCCGGTGGTGCGCCTGTTGCAATCGGTGTTCGAGGACGCGATCCAGGTGCGCGCCTCCGATATCCACATCGAACCCCAGGAAAAGAACCTGCTGATCCGCTTCCGCGTCGATGGCGTCCTCTCCGTCGCCACCGAGGCGGATCGCAAGATCGGCCCGGCGCTGATCCAGCGCCTGAAGCTGATGGCCGATCTCGACATCGCGGAAAAGCGCCTGCCGCAGGACGGCCGCTTCCTCATCCGCCTGAAGAAGCGCGCGGTCGATGTCCGGATGTCCACCGTGCCGGTGCAGTTCGGCGAATCCGCCGTGCTGCGACTGCTCACCCACGGCGGCGTCGCCAGCCTCACCGACATGGGAATGCCGCCCGCGCAACTGACGCGCCTGCAGGCGCTGATCCACCGGCCGCACGGCCTGATCCTGGTCACCGGCCCCACCGGCTCCGGCAAGACCACCACCCTGTACGCCGCCCTGGCCGACCTCAATACCCCGGAACGCAAGTTGCTGACCGTGGAGGACCCGGTGGAATACCGGCTGCAAGGCATCAACCAGGTGCAGGTGAACGACAAGATCGACCTCACCTTCGCCCGCGCCCTGCGCGCCTTCCTGCGCCAGGACCCGGATGTGATCCTGGTGGGCGAGATGCGCGACACGGAAACCGCCCTGATCGCCCTGCGCGCCGCCCTCACCGGCCACCTGGTGCTGTCCACCCTGCACACCAACGACGCGCCCTCCGCCGCCGCCCGCCTGCTCGACATGGGCGCGCCGCCCTTCCTGCTCTCCACCAGCCTGGCCGGCGTGGTGGCGCAGCGACTGGTGCGCAAGCTGTGTCCGATCTGCGCGGTGCCGGCGCGGCTCGATGTGAATGAACGCGTCTGGCTGAAAACGGAACTGGCCGCGGGTCTCGACGAGACGCCGCTGAAACAGTCTCGTGGTTGCAGCCACTGCAACCAGACCGGCTATCAGGGCCGCCAGGGCATCTACGAACTGCTGGAAATCGACGGCGAACTCGCCGGCCTGCTCAATCGCGGCGACACCAGCGGCTTCCGCGCCGCCGCCCAGAAACACCTGGCCGGCCAGACCCTGCGCGACGAAGCCCTGCGCCTGGTGCGCGAAGGCGCGACCAGTGTCGCCGAGGCGATGCGGGTGACCCACCAGGTGGACGAATGAAGCGGAACGTAGGTTGGGTTAGGCGCGTCCCTTTGCGTCATAACCCAACACCCGCGCGCACCCTCGTCGGGTTACGCGATAAAGCCGCCAACCCGACCTACGCCTAGCCCATGCCGACCTACATCTACAAGGCGCGCAACACCCGCGGCGAGTTGCTCAGCGGCAAGCTGGAAGGCGGTTCCGAGGCGGCGGTCGCCGATGAATTGCTGCGCTCCGGCCTGACCCCGGTGAACATCACCGGGGTGGCCGCGAAGAGCGGCGACCGCTCCGGCCAGGATGTCGGCCAGGTGTTCAGCGCCCTGTTCGCGGAAAAGGTCACTGAGGCCGAGCTGATGCTGTTCGCGCGACAGATGGCCAGTCTGCTGAAAGCCGGCGTGCCGATCCTGCGCGCGCTCACCTCGCTGGCCGAGTCCAGCCCGCACAAGGTCTTCCAGGCCATCCTGCTGGATCTGCGCGAGGGCCTGTCCTCGGGACGGGAACTGTCGGTCTGCCTGCGCAAGCATCCCGAGGTGTTCCAGCCTTTCTTCGTCAACATGGTGCGGGTGGGCGAAACCACCGGCCGCCTCGACGACATCTTCATGCGCCTGTTCCACCACCTGGAGTTCGAGCGCGAGATGCGCGAACGGGTGAAAGGCGCGCTGCGTTATCCCAGCTTCGTCATCGCCGCGCTGGCGATCGCGCTGGGCGTGATCAACGTGATGGTGATTCCCGCCTTCGCCAAGGTCTACAAGAGCTCCAACGCCGAACTGCCGATGATGACCAAGATCCTCATCGGTTTCTCCGACTTCACCGTGCACTGGTGGCCTTTCCTGCTCGGCGCCCTGCTGGTGGCCGGCATCGCCCTGCGCTGGTGGCTGCGCACCAGCGAGGGACGCTATACCTGGGACAAATACCTGCTGCGCGTCCCCATCGTCGGCAAGATCGTGCACAAGGCCTCGCTGGCGCGTTTCGCGAAAGGCCTGGGCATGACCTACCAGAGCGGCGTGCCCATCGTGCTGGGTTTGACCAATGCCGCCCAGGTGGTGGGGAACGCATTCGTCGCCAGCCGCATCGAACAGATGCGCGATGGTGTCGAACGCGGCGAATCGCTCACCCGTACCGCCGCCACCACCGCCGTGTTCACGCCGGTGGTGCTGCAGATGATGGCGGTGGGCGAGGAGACCGGCGAACTCGACCGCCTGCTGACCGAAATCGGCGAGCTCTACCAGCGCGATGTGGAATACGAGATCCGTACCCTGTCCGAACAGGTCGAGCCGATCCTGATCGCCGGACTCGGCGGCATCGTTCTGGTGGTGGCCCTTGGGGTGTTCCTCCCAATCTGGGATCTGGGCACCACCATGACCCGCAAATGAGTGATCCAGCGCCTATGATATGGCTCAAGTTTTTCACCTGACCGCCGAAAAACCGGCAATCATCCACACAACCAACCTGTCTATTAAGGAGCGCGTCATGCCCAAGCTGCAAAAAGGTTTCACCATGATCGAACTGGTCATGGTCATCGTCATTCTCGGCATCCTCGCCGCCGTCGCCCTGCCGCGTTTCTATGACCTGCAGACGGATGCCCGCGAGGCCAAGGCCGATGCCATTTTCGGATCGGTGCGCTCCGCCTCCGCCATTGCCCATTCCGCGGCATTGGTCAATAGTCAGACCGGCGCCACCGGCACGGTCACCATGGAAGGCCTGACGGTGAACCTGGCCAACGGCTATCCCACCGCCGCCGGCATCGTCGTCGCCGCCAATATCAACGCCGCCAACGACAACGTCACCGTCACCACCACCGGCACCGCGACCACCATCGACATCGTCGGCGCCACCACCGCCGCCAACTGCCGGATCAGCTACACGGAAGCCGCCACCGGCGCCACCCCAAGCATCACCGTCGTCAAGACCGGCTGCTAAGGAGGTTCAGGGATCAAGGTGCCAGGGGCAAGCTGCAAGCGGCAACCGCCCGGGGCTGGCCGAGGCGCTGCCCCGCCCCTGGGTTTCACCCTGGTCGAACTGGTGGCCGTCATCCTGATCGCGGGCATCCTCGCCGCCGTCGCCGGCCCCCGTTTCTTCAACGCCAACACCTTCGCGGCGCGAGGCTATGCCGACAGCGCCGCCGGTTTCCTGCGCTACGCCCAGAAACTGGCCATCGCCCGCCATGCCGACGTCACCATCCAGGTCGGCGGTGGCGGTCTGTCGCTCTGCGCCACGGCCGCCAATCCCTGCGCGGACGCCCAACCCTGGCCCGGCCCGGAGGGAGAAACGCCTTACCGCATCGATGTTCCCTCCGGCGTGACCCAGAGCGGTAGCGCCGCCAGCCTCATCTTCGACGCGCAGGGCCGTCCGAATGCCGGACTCACCCTCAGCATCATCGGCGACACGACGCGCACCCTGACGGTGGAGACGGAGACGGGCTATGTCTACTGAAAGGCAAGACGCAAGGCGCAAGGCGCAAGGACAAGCCACTCCCTTGCCCCATGCGCCGTGTACCTTGCCGCTGGGCGTCAGCCTCATCGAGGCCATCCTGTTCATGGTCGTGGTCGGCATCGCTCTGGTGGTGGTGGTGCGGGCCTTCGATCAGGCCGCCGTCGCCAGCGCCGACCCGGTGCTGCGGCGACAGTCGCTGGCCATCGCGCAGTCCCTGCTTGAGGAAATCAGCCTCAAGGACTTCGCCAACCCCAGTCCCGGCGGCTATACCGGTCCCTACAACGCCGCCAGCCGCAGCCGTTTCGACGATGTCATGGACTACGACGGATTGACCCTGAACGGCATCAGCGACCTGTCCGGCGCGGCGGTGGCGGGACTCTCCGGCTACCGCGCCAGCATCGCCGTCGCCGCCACCGCCTTCGGCGGGGTTCCGGCCAGCGCCGGCTGGCGGATCAGCGTCAGCGTCACCGACCCCGCCGGCCAGTCGCTGGTGCTCGATGGCTACCGGGCGAACTACTGAGGAGGGTGCAAGGTGCAAGGTGCAAGTGACAAGGAAGTTCCGAGGCCAGGCGCCTGTGCCTTGCCCCTTGTGCCTTGCCCCTTGCAACCGGGCTTCAGCCTGATCGAGCTCATCGTGGTGATGATGGTGGTGGGCATCCTCGCCGCCATCGTCGCGTCGTTCATCCGTAGTCCGCTGGAAGGCTATCTCGCGGCCTCGCGCCGGGCGGCGCTGGTGGACGCGGCCGACACCGCGCTGCTGCGCATCACCCGCGATGTGCGTCTGGCCCTGCCCAACAGTCTGCGGATCAGCCGGAGCGGTGGCGTCACCTATCTGGAGTATCTGCCACTCCAGGACGGCGGCCGTTATCGCGCCGCCGGCACCGGCGCCGGCGGCGGCGACATCCTCGACTTCACCTCCGGCACCGACGCCTCCTTCGACGTGCTCGGCCCCGCCGTCAACGCCGCCGCCGGGCAATACCTGGTGATCTACAACCTGGGCCTGGATACCGCCACCTCCGCCTGGCTGGGCGGCAACCGCCGCACGGTCACCAGCACCGGCGGCGTCAACACCCTCGCCTTTGCCGCCACCGGCGCGCCCCTGCCGCTGGAGTCTCCGGGCAACCGCTTCTATCTGACCGGCGCCCCGGTGACCTATGTCTGCGATCCGGTCAGCCATGAAGTGCGCCGGGTGACCGGCTACGCCCTCCAGAGCACGCAACCGACCACCTTCGCGGGCGCCAGCTCCCGGCTGCTCGCCAGCCATGTGGACAGTTGCGCCTTCGACTACGACCCGGGCGCCTCGCAGCGTCTGGGGCAGCTCACCCTGCGCCTGCAACTCGGCCAGGACGGCGAGACGGTCACCCTGTACCGGGAAGTGCTGGTGAACAACGATGCGTGACGCCCCGTTGATGAAACGCGCCGCGCAGACCGGTTTCGCCCTCCCCGCCGCCATCTTCCTGCTGGTGGTGCTGGGCGGGCTGGCCGGCTGGCTGATGCGGCTGACCACCCAGACGCTGGCCCAGCAGGCCCTGGAACTGGAAGGCGCGCGCGCCTATCAGGCGGCGCAGGCGGGCGTGGAGGCCGGCATCTACGCGGCACGGGTGAGCGGCGGTTGCGCCGCGCAAACCCTCACCTTCAGCGGCCAGCTCGCCCGCTTCACCGCCAGCGTCGCTTGCGTGCCGCACAGCGCCGACGAGGGCGGCCAGACCGTGACCCTCTACGCCATCACCAGCGTGGCCTGCAATCAGCCCGCCAGCGGGGCCTGTCCCAACGCCTCGCCCAGCCTGAGCGAATACGCCGAACGGCATATTCGCGCGGTGGTGGAGCAGTAGGAGGCCGACAGGGATCATGCGCGCCACGCCCCCCCGCCGTCACGGCATCGAGCCCTCCGGCCCATCGCCGACCCGCCCAGGCGCAGCCGTCCAGGAGGCAAGCCGCGCCTTCATCAGGTGGCTGGGCATGGCGCTCCTTCTGCTCGTGCTATCCGCCACCGCGCGCGCCGATTTCAGGTTGACCTCGGCCACCCTGAATGGCGACACGGCGGTCACCGTCTCGCCGGGCACTCCGATCAACGTGGCCCTGACCCTCCAGTATTTCGGCAATACCAACGGAGCCAATGGCCGGTGGGGCTCCACGGAATGGACCGTGAACGGCGTGAGCACCTGCGCCGACCATGCCGATCATTCCTCGCCCGGCCCCGACACCGCCACCTTCACGCTCGTGGCCCCGGCCACGGACGGCCAGTACGACATCTCGTTTCAGGCCTTCTCGAACGACCTGTGCGGGGGACAGAGCAGCGCGGTCCACACCCTCACCGATGGCATCCAGATCCGGGCCGCGACCCTGTTGGCCGAATATCGGCTTGAGGAGGATGCCTGGGCCGGCGTGGCGGGCGAGGTGAAGGACAGTTCCGGCAACGACCGCCATGGCATCGCCCTGGGCGTGCCGCTACCGAGCATCGACGCCACCGCGCCGGCGCGTGGCGGCAACCCCGGCACCTGCGATTACGGTGTCTTTGGCGGCCGGGTCAACGGCGGCCCCGCCTTGAGCCTGAGCGGATTGCCGGTGGACACCAGCGCGGGCGCCAAGACCAGCGTGGCATTCTGGATGTATTGGGACGGAACCAACAGCGTCATGCCCATCGGCTGGAATCGGCACGATCTCTGGCTGGTCAACGGCGTGTTCGGCTTCAACACCGGCAACAGCGATGTGTTCGGCATTTCCTCCAGCGGCCTGGCCAACGGTTGGCATCATGTCGTGGCGGTATTCACCAATGGCGCGGTCGCATCCAATGAGCTGTATCTCGATGGCGTCAGGCAAACCCTGAGCCAACGCTTGTCCAGCCCGAACAATCCTAACGCCTACGTCCGCGGCACCCTCCAGGTCAGCGGCTGGGGCGCGGACAGCGGCTACCGCTTCTCCGGGCGCATCGACGACGTGAAGGTCTACAAGGGCGCCCTCGGCCAGACCGAGGTCAACGCCATCCACGCGGCCACCCACCCCTGCCCGGTCCATCCGCCCGCGCCCGCCGCCACCCTGGTCGCCGACTATCGCTTCGATAGCCCATGGAGCGCGGCCATCCCCCTGGAGGACAGTTCCGGCAATGGCCGCGACGCCCTGCTGACCGGTGGCACAGTCGATCAACTGCTCGCTCCCGCCAGCGGGCTCAAGCCGGAAACCTGCAAGGCGGGCAGTTTCACCCGCAGCGGCTATTTCACGACCAGCGGACTGAATCTGGACACTTCCTCGGGAGCCAAGTCCACGGTGGCCTTCTGGATGTACTGGGACGGACGCTATCCTCAGGATGGCTGGGCCATGCCATTTCGCTGGGGCGACCAATTCTATGACCTGGCCTTCAAGAGCAATGGCTGGTTCGGCTTCAATACCGGCCAGGGCGATGTCTACGGCTTTTCCAGCGCCGGCCTGGCCAACGGCTGGCACCATGTTGTGGCGGTATTCACCAGCGGCGGCGTCGGGAGCAACAAGCTCTATCTGGACGGCCACGCGCGCGTGCTGCAATCCGATGGCAGCCATGCCTCGCGTCTCACCAGCGCCAGCGCGGTGATCGGCGCGGGAGGGAATTGGTCGAGCGGCTACAAGTTTGGCGGCCGAATCGACAATCTGCTCATCTATCGCGGCGAACTCGCCCCTGAGACTGTCACGACGCTCTACCAGCAGGCCCTGCCCTGCGGTGGGCCCATCGCCGAATACCGCATGGATGAATCCTCCTGGAACGGCACGGCCGGCGAGGTACGGGACAGTGCCGGCGACGCCCACGCCACCGCCCAGGGTGGCGCCGGCACGGTAGCGGGCAAGATCTGCCAGGCCGGGAACTTCAACGGCACGACCGGCTATGTGAACCTGCCCGATTCCGCGATCCTCAATTTCCCCAGCGGCGGAGCCTATACCTTCAGCGCCTGGGTCAAGACCCGGGATGCCTACGGCCAGATCGTCAGTTTCCGGGACCGGACCAACGATGTCCCCGTGATCGACCTGGCCATCGGCTACAACGGCGTGGGCGGCTCCCCCGGCCAATTCGTCCCGCTGGTGCGTCAGGACGGCGGCGGCATCGCTTATCTGAACAGTGGTCCCGCCGTGAACGACGGCCAGTGGCATTTCGTCGCGCTGGTCTATGACCCGGCGGCCGCAAAGCTCCTGTCCTATGTCGACGGCGCCAAGGTCGGCGAGACCGCGCACACCAGGCCATCCGCGCTGACCACTGCCGGGCTGCGCAATATCGGGCGGGAGGGCCGCTGGGTACAGGTCAACTTCACCAGCCAGGACAGGGAATATCTGAGCGGCCAGATCGACGAGGTCAAGATATGGGGCAGCGCGCTCGGCGCCGCCGAGATCGCCGGCGGCCACGCCAACGAGGCCGCCGGCAGGAACTGGGATGGCAGTTCACGCGTCTGCGCCAGCCCGCCGCCGAGCGGTCCCGCCGCGCTCAACGCCGTCGATGTCGGCGCCAACGCGGTGAGCGGTCGCATCGGCACGAAGATCGCCGGCACCGCCTTCAACCTCGACATCCACGCCCTGAACGCCGCGCGCACCGGCCAGGACGTCAATGCCGTCGGCGATGTGCTGATCGACCTGCTGGCCAACACCGGCATCGGTGTCGCGCTGGATGCCAACAACTGCCCGCTCACCGCCACCACGCTGCCCGTGGGCACCGTCACGCTCACCGCCGGCAAGGCCACCGCGGCGATCGGGGCGATCGCCAATTCCTGGCGCGATGTGCGGGTACGCATGCGTTATCCGGCCAGCGGCGCGAGCACGGTCACCGCCTGCTCCACGGACAATTTCGCGGTCAAACCGGCCGCCCTCTCCGCCCTCGCCAGTCATGCCGACTGGCAGACGGCGGGGTCCGCCATCACTCTGGCCAACACCGCCGCCAGCGGCGGCGCGGTGCACAAGGCCGGGCTTCCCTTCAGCGTGCGGGTCAGCGGCTATAACGCGGCCAACGCCATCACCGGCAATTACGATGGCACGCCCGGCGCCAGCGTCGCCTGTCTGCTCCCCGCCAGCGGCTGCGTGACCGGGCAGTTTTCCCCGGGCGCGTTCGCCAGCGCGGGAGGCACCGCGGTCAGCAACACGGCCAGCTACAGCGAGGTCGGCGCGATTTCCCTGACCTTCGTCGACGCCACCTACGCCAGTGTCGACAGCGGCGACACCGCCGCCAGCTGCGCGGGCTTCCATGTCTGCGCCGCCGCCATCCCGGTCGGCCGTTTCGTGCCCGATCATTACGATGTGGCCAGCCTCCAGTCCCCCATCTTCCAGACCTTTGGCAACACCTGCGCCAGCCGCTCGTTCACCTACCTGGGCCAGGATTTCGGCTTCGCGAGCTTGCCGCGCGCCCGCATCACCGCGAAGAACGGCGCGGGCGGCACCACGCGCAATGCCCGGGACACGCTCTGGAAACTCAGCCCGAACGGTCACCTCTCCAGCCTCTGGCGCTGTCAGAAGCAAGGCGGCGGCGCCTGTGAAGACGTCAGCATCAGCGCGGCGGGTTTCAGCGCCAGCAACCTGATCGTCAATGGCGATGGCAGCGGTGACTTCACCTGGCCCACCAACATCAATATTCCCAATGGGGTGAAATACCAGTTTTCGCGTACCACACCCCCGCAAGCACCGTTCAACGCGGAAATCGGCCTGGGCATCCGGGTTCAGGACAGCAGCGAGGCCGGCGGCTGCGGACTCGCCAGTTGTGTGATCCGCGATTCACAGATCACGGGCACCCTCACCTGGGGAGACGCCATCGCCTTCGACGCCGGCAACGGCTTCCGCCAGGGCCGCCTGCGACTGGCCAACGCGGTCGGGTCGGAACTGCTGCCGCTGCCGGTGCCACTCACGGCGCAGTACTGGAATGGTCAGGGCTGGATCGGCAATGCACAGGACAACTGCACCGCGCTTTCCTCGCCCAGCCTTACATTTTTTCCACAAACCGCCGATAACCAGCTTGCGACGGGGGAGACGGTGGCCAGCTTCAATGCGACACTGGTCGCCGGCAACGGGAATTTGCGATTTTCCGCGCCTGGCGCCGGCAATTACGGCTTTCTCGACCTGAGCGTCGCCGCGCCCATCTGGCTGCGCTTCAACTGGGATGGCGTCGATCAGGGCGGCGATGGCGACCTGCTGGACGACGCCCCCCGCGCCCGCGCCGCTTTCGGCAAGCGTCGCGGCCGCGACAAGGTCATCATTCGGCGAGAGATGTATTGAAATGAACGGCACGATGCGCAAGAACCCGCACCAGGGCGCCCCCCGCCCTCACGACACCGCCCTCTTTCCACTTTCGGATTTCTGACCCCCGGCCAAACCATGTTCCCGTTCAAACGCCGCGCTCATGCCTCCCGCCATGCCGTGCTGTCGCCCTGCCAGGACGGCGTCGCGGCGCTGCGCCTGGAAGGCAACCCCGGGCGTCCCCGCGTCGGCGCCTTCTTGCTGGAGGACGCGACGACGCCCACCCCGACCCAGCTGGAACATCTGGCGCGCGACACGGGCATCGCGCAGTCGCCCCTCACGGCGCTGCTCGACCAGGAGGCCTACCAGACGATGTTGATCGAGGCGCCCAATGTGCCCGATGACGAACTGCCCAGCGCCATCCGCTGGAAGGTGAAGGATCTTCTCAACTTCCACATCGACGATGCCGTTCTGGACCACCTGCCGGCGCCCAGCCGCCCGGGCCAGCCGCACTCCCTTTTTGTCGTCGCCGCCCAGGCGCCGGCGATCCGCGCGCTGGCGCACGCCTATCACCAGGCCGGCCTGCCGCTGGACGTCATCGACATCCGGGAAACCGCGCAGCGCAACCTGAGCGCGCGCCTGGTGCCGGCGGAATACGCCGCCGCCATGTTGCACATGGAGGAAGGGGAGAGCGGCCTGCTCACCTTCACCTTTGGTGACGATCTGGTGTTCTCGCGCCGGATCGAGGGGCGCGGCGCCGGCCGTGATTTCCTGTTCGACCGGATCGCGATGGAAGTGCAACGCTCGGTGGATTATTTCGAACGCCAGTTCTCCTGGCTGCCCCTGGCCAAGCTCTATCTGGCGCCGATGCCGGAATCGGCGCTGCTCGCGCGCAAGCTCGCGGAATACCTCCCGATCGGCGCCGAGGTGGTCGATCTCGACCGCCTGTTCGACCTCACCGGCCAGGGCCGCCTGCGCGACGAGCGGGTGCAGAATCGCGTCTTTCATCTCCTCGGCGCGGCCCTGCGGGAGCGCGTGTCATGAAACAGATCAACCTCTACCAGGCCGCGTTTCATCCGCCCAAGGTCATCCTGCCGGCGCGCGCCCTGCTCAGCGGCGGCGTCGTGTTTCTCTGCGGCCTGCTCGCGCTCTATGCCTGGGATGCCTGGCGGCTGGCCCAACTCCGCCGGGAGGTGGCCCCCCTGGTGGAACGCGCCGCCGATCTGGAGGCGCGAGTCAAGGCAGGCGAGGCGCCCGCGCGGACCGACCCGCGCCTGACGGCCGAGGCGGAAGCGCTGGAGGCCCGGCTGCGCAATCTGCAATCCGCCCGGGATGCCCTCGCCAGTGGCGCCCTCGGCTCGCAAACCGGCTATTCCGCGCAATTCCTCGCGCTCTCCCGCGCCCGTGTCGACGGCGCCTGGCTGACCCATGTCGAAGTCGGCGATGCCGGCCGCGCCCTGAGTCTGCGCGGTCGCGCCCTCACCGGCGAACACAGCGCCCGCCTGATCGCCAGCCTGCGCCATCAACCCCTGTTCGTCGGCCTCTCCTTCTCCGGCCTCACCCTGGCCCCGCCGGAAGACAAGACCGAATCGGCGGGCGAGACAGCCAAGCCGCCAGCGCGATTCCTGGAATTCACCCTGACCGCGCAACGGGCCACGGCAAGCGAAGCACCCCAGGGCAACGCCACGCCGGCGGCCCTTGCCGCCGCGATCGCGGCCGGCAAACCGGACCTGAACCAGATTCAGCAAACCGTCAGCGCCGGAGGCAAGCCATGAAACAACTGCTCGCATACCTGGACAAGATCGACGCCCTGACACCGCGCGAGCGGGTGATCCTGTTCGCCCTACTGCTGGCGGGTCTGTGGGCGGTGGTGGATGCGCTGCTGCTCGGCCCCCTGGACAAATCGATCGCCGCCGAACAGGACAAACTGCGCGCCGCCGCCAGCCAGATCGCCACCGCCCAGGGAGTGCTGACCCAGCGCGATGCGCTCGGCGACCCGATGGCCGCCGCCCGGCAGCGACTGGAAAGCGCCCGCCAGGCGCTGGACGCGAGGATGCGGGAGAACGAGAACGCGCAGCGGCGGCCGGTGGCGGCCAAGGACATGGCGCAAATCCTGCAGGGCCTGTTGCGCAACCATCCCGGCCTGCGTCTGGCCGCCCTGAACACCCTGGCCCCCGAACCCGTCGGCCTCGTCGCCGGCGCCGAGCCGGAGGATGCCGCCCTGTTCCGCCAGGGCGTGCGCATCAGCCTGGTCGGCGGCTACGCCAACCTGGTCCGCTACATGGAAAGTCTGGAACGCCTGCCCGTGGGCTTCTACTGGTCGAGCGCCGAACTCGACGCCAGCGCGCACCCCGAGATCGAACTGACCCTCACCCTCTACACCCTGAGCACGGAGCGGACATGGCTGACGGTATGAAGCGTGGACCAGCCACAAACCTCGCCTGGCTGGGCGTGCCGGCATGGTTGCTGGTGTGCGCGGCGCCGTTGGCCGCGGCCGACATCGCCGACCCCACCCGGCCACCCTCCGGTTTCAGCGAGCACCCGCGGGAAGCGCCTCGGGAAGCCCCCATGCGCGTCGACAGCCTCTTCCTCATGGGCAAGTCCTCCCATGCCACCGTCGATGGCCGGGTGGTCAGAGTCGGCGACCGGCTGGATGCCGGGCGGGTCGACAGGATCGACGAGTCGGGCGTCCGACTGATGACCTCGGCGGGCCCCCGTCAACTCAAACTGTTACCGGCGGTGGAGAAAACCCCGACCGGCAAAAGCAAGGCAAACAAGGTGGAGAAGCGATGAGCAACCGTCACACGAAACATGAGGCCCGCACCCTCTGCGGTCTGGCCATCGCGCTGACCCTTGCCGGTTGCGCGCAGGTTCGCGGCAAACCGGCCCTGCCGGACATCCAGGATGAAATGCGCCAGGCCACCACCGTCAGCGCGCCCGCACCGCTGCCCGCCGCCGTGGCCGCCGCCCTGGCGCCTTCCAGCAAACTGGAACTGCCGAAGGCCGCCGCCCGCGCCGTCGAGCCCCGCTTCGACCTGGCCGTCAACAACGCGCCCGCCCAGCAGGTCTTCCTGGGCATCGCCTCAGGCACCCGCTACAGCATGCTGCTGCACCCGGATGTCGCGGGCAACATCACGGTCAACCTGAAGGACGTCACCGTGCCCGAGGCGATGAGCGCGATGCGCGAGTTGTACGGCTACGAGTACCGCGTCGAGGGCAACCAGATCTACGTCCAGCCGCTCACCGCGCAAACCCGCTTCTACACCATCTCCTACCCCACCTCGGTACGCCAGGGAAAATCCGAACTGCGCGTGGTCTCCGGCGCGGTCACCGACACCACCAGCGGGGGTTCCAGCGGCGGGGCCAGCGGCACTACCGGCAACAGCGCGACATCCCCGACGAGTTCCCGGCAACTGGAAACCAGTCGCCTGTCCACCGATCAAAAAAGTGATTTCTGGGGCGAACTCCAGGCCAGCATCGGCCTGCTGATCGGCTGCGCCGGCCAGGCCGGCGTCCTGACCTGCCCTCCGGAGCGCAGCGTCATGACCAGTCCCTCGACCGGCATGCTGGCGGTGCGCGCCCTGCCGATGGAACAGCGCATGGTCAACGAATACCTCAAGGCCGCGCGCGTGAGCGTGGAACGCCAGGTGATGATCGAAGCCAAGATCATCGAGGTTTCGCTCAACGAAGGCGCGCAAAGCGGCATCAACTGGGCGGCCATCGGCAGCAGCCACGCCTCCCCGTTCGCCCTCAGCGGCAATATCGGCCAGGCGCCCTTCCCCTCCTCCAACTACCCCTTCATCAATGCCGCGACGGACTTCGGCGAACTCAACCTGGCCGCCAACGGCACCCTGATCGGCCTCGCCTTCCAGACCGACAGCTTCGCCGCCCTGGTACGTTTCCTGGAAACCCAGGGCCAGGTGCAGGTACTCTCCAGCCCGCGCATCGCCGCCATCAACAACCAGAAGGCCGTGCTCAAGGTGGGCACCGACGAGTTCTTCGTCACCAACGTCTCCACCACCACCAACACCGGCACCGGCGGTGGCACCACGACACCGAACGTGACCCTGCAACCCTTCTTCTCCGGCATCTCGCTGGACGTGACGCCGCAGATCGACGACGCCGACAACATCATCCTGCACGTCCACCCGAGCATCAGCTACGTCACCGAGTCGATCAAGAACATCGCCCTCGGCGGCAGCGGTCTCTCCAGCATCAGCCTGCCCCTGGCGGTCAGCCAGATCTCCGAGACCGACAGCATCGTGCGTCTGAGGAACGGCGAGATCGCCGCCATCGGCGGCCTGATGAAACGCGAATCGCGCGACGAGGGCAGCGCCGTGCCCGGCCTCGGCGGCATCCCCGGCCTCGGCGCCCTGTTCAAGAGCGATACCGTGCGGCGCTCCAAGCAGGAACTGGTGATCCTGCTCAAGCCCACCCTGATCAAACAGCAATCCGACTGGCTCGATTCGGCCCGCGAGACCAACGCCCGCCTGCGCGATTTCGACAAGCCGGCGCCGATCCAGTCTCGATGAACGACGATACGCGCCGACACCCGGCGGGAGGCGGCCGCTGAGCCAGCATGTACCTCGACCACTTCGGCCTCAGGGAATTCCCCTTCGGCCTCACCCCCGACACCAGCTACTTCTTCCCCGGCGCCGGCACCCAGGCGGCGCTCAACACGCTGCTGGTCGCGCTCGACGCCGGCGAGGGTCTGATCAAGATCGTCGGCGAGGTCGGCTCCGGCAAGACCCTGTTGTGCCGCTACCTGCTCAACCACCTCGATGCCGGGAATTGGGCCACGGCCTACATCCCCAACCCCCACCTCACCCCCGCCGCCCTCAACCAGGCGCTGCTCGCCGAACTGGGCGGCGACATCAAGCGCAGCGTCGCCTACGGCCTCACCAAGGCGCTGGAGGCCCGCGTTCTGGAACTGGCGCGGACGGGACGCCGCGCCGTCGCGCTCATCGACGAAGCCCAGGCGATCCCCCTGGAAAGCCTGGAGGCCCTGCGCCTGATCACCAACCTGGAAACGGAAAAACGCAAATTGCTGCAAATCGTCCTGTTCGGACAACCGGAACTGGATGCCCGCCTGAGTGACCCTTCGGTGCGTCAGATCATGAGCCGCATCGCCTTCCATGACCAGTTGGCGCCCCTCAGCCGCCTGGAAACGCCCGCCTACCTGATGCACCGCACCCACCTCGCCGGCGCCAGCCAGCCCCTGTTCCAGAGCGCGGCGGCAACGAAACTGCACCGCGCCAGCCGGGGCGCCCCGCGCCTGCTCAACATCCTCGCGCACAAGTCCCTGCTGCTGGCCTTCGGCGAAGGCGCCGACCAGGTCGCGCCGCGTCATGTCCGCCTCGCCGGCCGCGACACCCCGGGCGCCCACCTCTCACTACTCGACCGCTTGAGAACCCCATGAGCGTCATCAACCGCGTCCTCAAGGACCTCGACCAGAAAGGCGCCGCGCCGACGACACTCGCGGGCGTCCAGGCCGTGCAGGCCACGACCGCCGCAGCCAGGCCGCGCTGGCCCTGGCTGCTGCTGCCGCCCATCGCCCTTGCCGCCTGGTGGTTCTGGCCCACGCCTGGACAGACCCCAGCGCCGACAGCGATGGTCGAGGACAACCGACCCCAACTGCGCTTGAGC
>CAZONS010000004.1:0-30276 GCA_964581195.1 uncultured Thiobacillus sp.
GGCGGCGCTGGGCCGAGCGGTCGGCGGCGCGGATTCCGGATGCCGCGCGAAGAAGCCGGACTGCGGCCGCGCCTCCAGCCAGCCGTGGCTTTCCAACAAACGATAGGCCGCCACCACGGTGGCCTGGCTGACCCGCTGCTGCTCCGACAGGCGGCGCACCGACGGCACCCGCTCACCCGGCGGATAAGCGCCCTGGCGAATGGCGTCCTTCAGCTGCGTGGCAAGATGTTCATACAGGTTCATGCATGGCCCTCCAATGGCGCCAGTCTATGGCCGCTCGCCGGCTGGCAGACCGCACAGTCCCCCCGCGGACAGACCGACACAGTTCAAATAGCCAAGCTACTGTAATGCATCAATCTCCGATGTTCTGACTCTGTATCGATCGCACCGCGCCCCCTAGCATGGCATTGAACCTGGACGGGGCCATCGAAGGCGCGAACCTCGGTCCGCGCCCGGCCACAGGGGTGGAGACGAGCGGTCGACCGCCGTTTTCAGGATGGGGCATGGCGAGGAGTGGATCATGGACAGATGCTTGGATTGGCTGCGCGGCGGGATCGAGCGCTTGCGCCAGGCCAGCGCGACCCGGCGCGCCGAGGCGGAACTGCGCGCCCTCGACAGCCACGAACTGCGGGACATCGGATTGGACCCTGGCGGTATTCATCATGCCGTCCGGCACGGGCGAGCGGAAGCGGACGTTCCCGCGCCGAGGGCGCGGGGTATGCGGCCGGACGGCTTCAACGTCCGTAGCGGCCTTTGAGCACCGCCTTGCCCAGCGCGTTCTGGTTCAGATAGAAACCGACCATGGCGGCCGGGGCGTTCTCGTCCAGGGGCAGCTTGTCGAGCTTGAGGGCATGGACGGTGAAGACGTAGCGGTGCTGGCCATGACCGACCGGCGGGCAGGGGCCACCGTAGCCGGTCTGGCCGAAATCGGTGCGGCTTTGCACCGCGCCGGTCGGCAGCAGGCCGGCCTGGACATCGCCGGCGCCCAGTTTCAGACCGCGCGCATCCGCGGGCAGGTTGAACACCACCCAATGCCACCAGCCGCTGCCGGTGGGGGCATCGGGGTCGTACATCGTCACGGCGTAGCTTTTCGTGCCCTCTGGCGCGCCGGACCACACCAGTTCGGGCGAGACGTTGCCGCCCGTACAGCCGAAACCCTTGAAGACCTGCGCCTCGGCAAGCCGGGCTCCGGGCCTGAGTTCGGGGCTGCTCAGCCGGAAATCGCCAGCCTGGCAGGTGGCGGTGAGGGTCAGGGCCATGAGAAATGCCGCGGGTTTGAACATGGGAACACTCCTGTCGACGTTGAAGGCGGGACGATCATGCCAGCTCCCCGGAGCCGCCACTGTCCGGCAACGCTCGATCAATGTCCGTTTTCCGCCATGGCCGCGCGCAACCCCGTCGGAGTCAGGCCGAAGCGGGCGCGAAAGTTGGCGGTGAAGCGGGAGACCGAGCGGTAGCCACAATCGAGGGCGATGCGCTGCACCGGATGGCGGCTTTGCTGCAGGCGGTGCAGCGCGGCGCCCAGGCGCGCCTCGCGCAACAGCTCGCGAAAGCCGGTCTCTTCGGCGGCGAGATGCCGCCGCAGGGTGCTTTCGCCCACGGCCAGATGCTGGCAGACCTCGGCCAGCGTCCATTCACGCGTCAGATCGGCGGCCAGGACCGCCATCACCTGACGCCGCCATTCCGGCGGGGTGCCCCTGAAGGCCAGCAGGCGAGGATCGTGTTCCGCGAGCAGCAGCAACAGGCCGAGCAGCCGATGCGCGAGCAGGCGCGGGTACGCCGGAGCGGCCAGGTAATGATGGATGGCGTCCAGCCGCGCGGCCTCGATGCCGTAATGCAGCACGGCCGGCGCCGACACGGCGGGTGTGGCGAAGCCATGCCATTGCCGGAGACGGTCGAGATGGTCGTGCGTGAAGGGAAGCACCAGCGCGCGATAGGCGCCCAGGCGGGCATCCGGCTCGTTGCGCAGGTCGAGGCCGGCCGGGCCGGACACCGCCAGCCATTCCCCGGCCGCGGCCGCGACCGGGCCATCCGGGGTGTAGAGGATCTTGCGGCCGGCCAGCACCAGGATCAGGCACGGCGCCTCGAAGGGGACATGGCGGATGTCCAGGGTCCGAACACAGGCATACAGCGCGGCGCCACCGGACTCGGCGGCGTGGCGGGCCAGGGCATCGAGGCGCGCAATCCGTTCGTTCATGGCCTCGCGGCGCTCTTCGGTGATTCACGCCCCGCCTGGCAGGCCGAACACCTCGGCCAGCACGGCGGTGCGCTCGGATTCGACGATGTCTCGCGTCGTCGTGGCGCCGCGCGTCACCGTCTTCAGGCGATCGTCGAACAGGATCACCCTCCCCTCCGGGGTCTGCCGCATCACGATGAGGTGCTGGGTGAACAGCGTCTCCGGGTGAGTGGAATTGAGCCAGTTGGCCGGCAGGAAATCGATCCACTCGTGCCGGGCGAGATCGAAGCCGTACTGGTTGGCCCAGTCGCCATCGACCCGCGCGCGCAGCAGATATTCATCCTCGCCATGCGGCAGCAACTGGAAGACGTCATCGTCCTGGATGATTTCCCCGGGCTCGTTCAGGCGCATCGGCGCGCGCATGCCGTAGCTGCCGAAACCCGCGTCGCACAGCCATGTCTCGCCGTCCAGCGTGGCCAGCAGGGCCATGTGGGTGCGCGGGCGGCGGGCCGGATAGGTCATCGGCCGGCAACCGACGAACCGGTACTCGACCCCGAGCGCGGTCAGGGCCATGGCGAGCAGGCCGTTGACCTCGTAGCAGTAGCCGCCTCGGCCGCGATGCACGATCTTGTCGACGATGGACTCGGGCTCCAGGGAGACGCCCCGGCCGGCGCGCACGTCGAGGTTCTCGAACGGCACGGCCCGGAGTTGATGGCGCAGCAGCGCGGTGATGCCGGCCAGATCGCCGGCCGGCGTGCCGTCATGGCCGATGCGCTCGAGATAGCGTTGCAGATCGAAGTTGGCGGCGTGCATGGCGATTCCGATTCGGTCGAGTGGGCGCGAATAAGTGTAGCGGAGCGATCCATCGTCCTGACGATACAGAATCCTGCCCAAGCGATCGGTACAGATGCCATGCGAAAAGGCCGTCATGGACAGTTGGTCGGCACGGACAGTGCCGCCGTCGGACCGCCGCGCGCGAATTCGGGGGGTGGTTTCAGGCAGTAGGCCCGGCCGGCCGGCGTCACCATCTTGACCATGCCGTCATCGTAGCGATGCTCACCGGGTCCTTCCCGACGCAGGGCGCGGTCCAGGCCGGGCAGGATGGCACGATCCTCCGGCCCGTCGGACCGTTCCTGGGGTGTCGCCGGCGAGGGCGACTGGCGAGCGATGTCGCGCGCCTGCCTTAGAAACTCGGCCGTCGATGGGCCGCATCGCGCCGGCGCGGTGAACAAGAAACCCGCCATCGGGGCCGAAGGAACTCGTTCCGCTCCGGACAGGTCGGGCGTAGCGGGTGCCGTCCGGGGCACCGCTACAGAGGCGGTTTCCACCACTGCTGTCGCCGTGGGGGGGGCAACGGCATGGAGGTCGTCCGGCATCGTCTCGCCGGGCCTGATTTCCGGCCCGGAGGTATCCCGCGCGAGCGGGACGAGGCGCAAGGGCTGCGGCGCCAGGTCCACCCATTGCAAGGGCGTATCGCCCCATGGTGCAAACCGGGCCGGGGTTGCCGGCTTGAACAGGCAGAGCGCGAACAGGTGGAGGCCGATCGAGGCGGCCAGAAACATCGCCAGTCGCCCTTGATGTCGACGGAGGCGAGGAGATGCTGCGCGCGGCCGATCGACAGAACGAGACATGGACGGTTTTCTTCGCGCCGGCTGTTCATGCCTGTCGCCTTGGGCCGGGCAGGCTTACTTGTCCCCGAGGCGATCCACCGTCAGATGGATGTCGCCCGGCCCGGGGGTCAGGTAGGACGGCAGGACGATGTTCAGCTTCACCCCGATCAACTTGTCAGCGCGTATCCAGTGGCGGCCGTCTTCGCTGGCCCAGTCCTTGTGCAGGTAAAGGTCATGCGCCAAGCTGGCGCCGAGGGTTTGCGCGACGGGCGCGATCAGCGCGCTGCCATCGGCACGCATCCGCACGTCGATGGGCTTGCCGGCGGGGAGCTTGTAGACGTGGTCGCCGGCGGGTGGCGCGTCGGGATAGGTGACGACCGGCAGGGCGGCCAGTTTTTCCGGAGCCGGCATCGGGCCGGCGCAGCCGGAGAGGATGGCGAGGGCGGGAATAGCCAAGGCGTGTACGACTTTCATGGTGACCTCCTGGGGGGTTGGTAAATCAGATCGAGCCGTCGGCGGCGAGGGCCACCTCGGTGGCGTTCTCCTCGCCGTTCGACAGTGCCATC
The DNA here is from genome assembly GCA_964581195.1 of uncultured Thiobacillus sp. GTDB lineage: Bacteria > Pseudomonadota > Gammaproteobacteria > Burkholderiales > Thiobacillaceae > PFJX01. Next base: position 4,353 of record CAZONS010000004.1, read on the forward strand.
AGCGCCGACAGACGGGCGACATATTCGGCCAGGGCCGCGCGACCGCTTTCGCTGAGCGAATAGACCGTCTGGGCGCGGGCGCCGCCGCTCGCCTCGCCGCTCGCCACATAGCCGGCCTCGACCAGCTTGCCGAGATGGGCGCCGAGATTGCCGTCGGTGACGCCGAGCACGCGCTTCAACTCGGAAAACGTCGCCTCGCCACGGCCGGACAGGTAAGCCACCAACTGCGTGCGGGCCGGCTGGTGCAACAGCGGGTCGAGAGGGGGGAGCGGTGTGCTCATGGGGCATCTCCTTTGAATTCGTCGCCGTCGAATACGGCGTGGGCGCGGACCTCCGGCGCATCGCCGACCAGGCCCGGCGTAATGCGGTCGATGCTCAGGCGCAGGATGCCGTCGTGGATCGCGTGCCAGGCGCCATCGCCGATCCGGTAGCGGCCATCCGGCCTGCCGTCACGCAGGGCGATCTCGACCGGCCGGGTCAGAATCATGTCCAGCCCGGCCGCCGGCGACACGCTCAGGATCGGGCTGTCGAGATCGACCCGGAGCGGCACGCGGCTGCCGGCCTCCAACCGCAACACCGCCTCGCCCACGGCGCCCGCCCGCGCGGCGGCCTGCGCCGAGGGTGCCGGCGTGGTCGAGAAGCGGTTGGCCAGCAGGGGCGGCGTGGCCACCGCGGCCAACCAGAGCAGCAGGGCGACGGTCCGGCGCGCCAGACCGTCGTCGCCGATCCGGGCGTTCAGCCAGCCGGCGAGCGGCATGCCGATGGCGAAACAGGAGGCATTGAGCCAACGGGTGGCGCCATAGGGGAGGCCGGTCGCCAGCCCGGCGACGCCGAGCAGGATGGCGGCCAGGCCGATCCACTCGATGAGCGGGCGCGAAAACAGGCCGAACAGATAGATGCCCAGTCCCAGCAGCACCGTCCACAAGGCGTAGATCATGCCGCCGCCACCATAGAAGAACATGGCGCACGACCCCAGGCAGCCTACCGACAGGAGCATCCACCAGGCCCGCGTGACCTGGGCCTGGGCGAAGGGCAGGGTTTCGGCCCGGCGCGCGCGGGCGCGGCGGGTCAGGTGGTATTCCAACAGGGCCATGCCGCCGAGCCAGAACGCCAGCCAGGCCAGCAGCGCGACGCCGCGCTGGCCGACGTCGGGAAAGCGGGCATCGGTGATCATCCACTCGGTGACCACGCTGAGAAATCCGCCCACCCCGCCGATCAGAAGCAAGCTGTGCCGCTCCAGATGGACGCTGCGATGGCCGGCCGCCAGCATCGACTGGATGGCCTGGAACTGGGCTTGATGTGGACTCATGGGGGTGCGCCGCGATTAACTCTGTCATGCAGAGCTTACGACTCTGCGCGACAGAGCACAAGCATCGCACGTCGTCACCAGCACCCCGCCGTGCAACGCCGCCACCCTCCGCAACGTGTCCGGTTCAGGTGAGCGGCCTGAGCCTGACCGCCGACGGCCGGTCCATGGCTTAGGCGTTACGCTCCGGCGGCGGCCAGTTCGCGATGACGGAAACAGTCGACGGTATGGTCGTTGACCATGCCGGTGGCCTGCATGTGGGCGTAGACGATGGTGGAGCCGACGAACTTGAAGCCGCGCCGCTTCAGGTCCTTGCTGATCGCGTCGGATAGCGGCGTGCTGGCCGGCACTTCGGAAATGTCGCGCCAGGCATTGACGATGGGCCGGCCGTCGACGAAGCGCCAGAAGTAGGCGTCCAACCCGCCGAAATCTTCCCGTAGCTTCAGGGTGGCCCGGGCGTTGCCGATGGCGGCCGCCACCTTGAGCCGGTTGCGCACGATGCCGGGGTCGGCCAGCAGGCGGGCCACGTCGGCCTCGCCGTAACGGGCGACCTGTTCGGCGTCGAAATCGGCGAAGGCGCGCCGGTAGCCTTCCCGCTTCTTCAGGATGGTGAGCCAGGACAGCCCCGCCTGCGCGCCTTCCAGGATCAGGAATTCGAACAGGGCGCGCTCATCGTGCAGCGGCACGCCCCATTCGCTGTCGTGATAGCTCCGGTAGAGCGGCTCACTGCCGCACCAGGCGCAACGGATCGGTTCGGTCATCGAAATAACTCCGCGAATTCAGGGCTGGGCGGGCGCGAACGGTGGACGTTCAGCCGCGATCACCCCAGGAATGATCGTCCAGGGGCATGGCCTCGGGCAAGGCCGGGACGATCCGCCACGGTCGAAGTCGGTGGTGGGAATTTCGAACTGATGCACGGGGGCTGATTTCCGGCGGGCTGCCGTGGCCGCGCGGCCCATGTTCGGCAAATTGCGACAGCCCGCCACGACCGGCCCGACTTAGCTGTCCGTGCGCGGATCAGCGGCCGCCTCCAGCAGCCAGGTTCTGAACGCCGCGACCTTGTCCAGGCCGATCCGATTGGCCGGCATGACCAGGTGATAGGCCAGGCGGGTGGCGGTGCTCCGGTCGAGCAGCCAGACCAGCCGGCCCGACCGGAGATCGTCCTCGACCAGGCTGCGCCAGGCGAGTGCGACACCGAGGCCGGCCAGGGCGGCCTGGATCGTCACGTTGCTGTCGCCGAAATGCTGGATGCGCAAAGGCGCGGCCGGCATCACGCCCTGCGCGGCGAGCCAGGTTTCCCAATCCGGGAAGAGCTGATTCGCGGTGTGCCACTCATCGTTGAGCAAGGGCTTGCGAGCGATGTCGGCCGGGCTGGCGATGCCGGCGGCCAGGGCCGGCGCCGCGACCGGAATGATCGCCTCGGGCATCAGCCGTTCCGCCCGCAGGTCGGAATTAGCGCCGTCGCCGAAACGAATGGCGCAATCCACGTCCTCCAGCGCGAAATCGACCAACCGGCGTGTGGCCAACAGGCGGAGTTGGATCTCGGGATGGCGGTTCTGGAAGTCGTCCAGGCGCGGCACCAGCCAGCGGGCGGCGAAGGCCGGCGGGGTCGAGACCACCAGCGGGCCGTCGCCCGTGCCCGCGCGCAGTTGCGCGGCGGCGCGTTCCAGGCGGTCGAAGGCGTCGGTCAACAAGGGTAGCGCGGCCTCGGCCGCGTCACTCAGCGCCAACGTCTTGCCACGCTTGAACAAAGGATGGCCGAGCAGGTCTTCGAGTTGCTTGATCTGCTGGCTCACCGCCGCCGGGGTGACGTGCAGTTCCGCTGCCGCGCGGGCCATGGACAGATGTCGGGCAACGGCCTCGAAGGCGCGCAGGGCGGTCAGGGGCGGGAGCCGTCTGGTCATTAGAATTTCTTAACCAATAGACAAAATAGTCTCGTTTGTTCAGGGCTATCGCAGGAGATAGATTGCACTTCACTTAAGACATTCTGAATAGGCGAAGTCATGCCGGTCAATCTGGTCAACCTGTTGCTCGCAACCTCGGCTTTCTTCTGGGGCGCCAATTTCGTGCTTGCCGGCCCGGTGCTGGCCGATCTGCCGCCGTCCTGGGCCGCCGCCTCGCGCTTCCTGCTCGGCGCCGTACTGATGCTGGCCATCGCCTGGCGTCAGGGCGACGACCTGCTCGCGCTGGCGCGGCGACATGCCCCGGTCCATCTGTTGTTGGCGCTGCTTGGCATCGTCGGCTTCAACCTCCTGTTCTTCCACGCCATGCAAAGCACCTCGGCCGACAATGGCGCCCTGATCATGGCCACCAACCCCCTGCTGACCACGCTGCTGGCCGCTGTCCTGCTCGGCGAACGCGCCGGCGCGCGTCAACTCGCAGCCCTGCCGGTGGCCTTGCTCGGCGTCGCGGTGGTCATCGCGCATGGCGACCCGGCCCGGTTGTCGCACCTGCAAGTCGCCAGGGGCGACCTGCTGATGCTGGGCGCCAATCTGACCTGGGCCTTGTTCAACATCGCCACCCGGCGCTTCATGCCCAGGGGCTCGCCCGCCGGCAACACCGCCTTGATGATGAGCGCGGGCGCGCTGGTGCTGACGGTGATCGCCTTGGCCGGCGACACGCCCTTCGCCCTGCCCGGCCCGCATGCCAGCGTGGCGCTGGCGGTCATGGCGGTGGGCGGCACCGTGCTGGCCTACCTGTTCTGGGGCCTGGGCATCCAGCACCTGGGCGCCGGCCGCGCCGCGCTGTTCCTCAACCTGGTGCCGGTGTTCGCGCTGCTGGTCAGCAGCGTGCTCGGCACGCCGCCTTCGCCGCCGCAATGGATCGGCGGCGCGATCGTTCTGACAGCGGTGGCCCTGACCCTGCCGCCGGCACTCAGGCCGCGGCCGCTTTGACGCCCAGCGGGTCGCGAGCCAAGGTCAGGCCGCCGCCCGCCGCGCCGCTGCCGCCGCCTCGCCGAGCCGCGCCGCCGCGCCCACCAGGGCCTGGATCGAGGCGGTGACGATGTTGCCGTGGATGCCCACGCCGAAGCATTCTCGCCGCCCGCCGCTGTGCGCCACCTCGACGAAGGCGCAGGCGCGGGCGTCGCCGCCGTCCACGCTGTTGCTCATGGCGCGCTCCTCATAGCCGCGCACCTGGAGGTCGAATCCGATGCCGCGCAGGGCATGCACGGCGGCGTCGATGGGGCCGTTGCCCTCGCCGGCGAGGAGGTGGGTGACGCCGTCCTTCTCCACGCTCAGGCGAATCCCCTGGCGGCCGTCGTGCTCGAACAGATGGTGTTCCACATAGCGCACCGGCCCGGCCGGATCGAGGTAGGTCGCGGAAAACAGCGTCCAGAGATCGGCCGCGCTCATCTCGCCGCCGTGGCGGTCGGTGTGGCGCTGCACCTCGGCGGAGAACGCGATCTGCAGGCGGCGCGGCATGACCACGCCGTATTCGCTTTCGAGCAGGTAGGCGACGCCGCCCTTGCCCGACTGGCTGTTGACCCGGATCACCGCGCCATAGTCGCGGCCGAGATCGGCCGGATCGATGGGCAGATAGGGCACGTTCCATACCGCCTCCGGCTGCTGGGCGGCGAAGCCCTTCCTGATGGCGTCCTGGTGCGAACCGGAGAAGGCGGTGAAGACCAGGTCGCCGACATAGGGGTGGCGCGGGTGGATGGGCAGACGGGTGCACTGCTCGGCGGCGCGGGCCACGGCGTTGATGTCGGAGAAGTCGAGCCCCGGCGCGATGCCCTGGGTATGGAGATTGAGCGCGAGGGTGACGAGGTCGACGTTGCCGGTGCGCTCACCGTTGCCGAACAGACAGCCCTCCACTCGCTCGGCGCCGGCCAGCATGGCCAACTCCGCGGCGGCCACCGCCGTGCCGCGGTCGTTGTGGGGATGCACGCTGAGGATGACGCTGTCGCGGCGGGCGAGATTCCGGTGCATCCATTCGATCTGGTCGGCGTAGACGTTGGGTGTGGCCATCTCCACGGTGCTCGGCAGATTGAGGATGACCTTGCGCTCGGGCGTGGCGCCCCACTCGGCGGTGACCGCGTCGCAGACCGCCTTGGCGAAGTCGAGCTCGGTGGCGGTGAAGGTCTCCGGGCTGTATTCGAGCACCCATTCGGTGTCCGGCTGGGCGTCGGCCAATTCGCGGATCAGGCGCACCGAGGACACCGCCATGGCGATCACCTGTTCCTTGCTCATGCCGAACACGATGTCGCGGAAGGGCTGCGAGGTGGCGTTGTAGACGTGGACGATGGCCCGCCGCGCGCCGCGCAAGGATGCCATGGTGCGACGGATGAGGGGCTCGCGGGCCTGGGTGAGCACTTCCATGGTGACGTCCTCGGGGATGTGGCCACCCTCGATCAGCTCGCGCACGAAGTCGAAGTCGGTCTGCGAGGCGGAGGGGAAGGCCACCTCGATCTCCTTGAAGCCGATGGCGCAGAGGGTGCGGAACATCCGCATCTTGCGCTCACCGTTCATCGGCTCGAACAAGGCCTGGTTGCCGTCGCGCAAGTCGGTGCTCATCCAGATCGGCGGCGCGCTGTGGACCCGGTGCGGCCACTGCCGGTCGATCAAGCCGACGGGCGGGAACGGGCGATATTTTCGGGTGGGGTCTTGCATCATTTCGGGCCTCCGGGAGCGGCGATTGCGATGCGGAAATGGTAGCCGCGCGGGGGAGGAGAATGATTGCGTAATTAGCCATGAAAAGCAGGAATACAGGCATGTTCTGCCAATTAATACATTGAAAGATATAATTCATGCCAACCAATGACCTGAATGGACAACATCATGCAACTCGACCGCCACGACCGCCAGATCCTTCGCGAGCTGCAACAGGACGGCCGCCTGTCCAATCAGGAGCTCGCCGACCGCATCGGCCTGTCGCCCTCCCCCTGCCTGCGCCGGGTGCGCGCCCTGGAAGAAGCCGGCATCCTCGCCGGCTACCGCGCCCTGGTCGACGCCAAGTCTCTGGGCTTGAGCCTCATGGCGCTGATCCACATCTCCATGGACCAGCACACCCCGGAACGCTTCGAGGGTTTCGAAGCGGCGGTGAAGGGCATCCCGGAAATCATGGAATGCCTGCTCATCACCGGCCAGTCCGCCGACTACCAGCTCAAGGTCGTGGTGCGCGACATGGACGCCTACCAGGAACTGCTGCTCAACCGCATCACCCGCATCCCCGGCGTGACCGGGGTGCATTCCAGCTTCGTGCTGCGCCGCGTGGTGGACAGGACGGCGCTGCCGGTGGGCGAGGAGTGATAAATAGGGCGTGGGATGCCACCAGGTGCGGCTTGTCTGGCATGGCAGTCAAGCGATGCCCCCTTTGATATAGTCCGCAACCGGCATGAAACCGTTCTTCTGAGTGACCTTTCAGTTGGGTACTGTCGGGATGCTCCGTTCCCACACCGTCCCAATAAAGATCGATACAACAAACAGGGCCAAGGGCTGATGGCAAGCAATAACGGTAAGGACAAATCCCTCGAATCGTGGATATGGGATGCCGCCTGCTCCATTCGCGGCGCCAAGGACGCGCCGAAATACAAGGATTACATCCTCCCCCTGATCTTCACCAAGCGTCTCTGCGACGTTTTCGACGACGAACTGAACCGCATCGCGAAAGAGGTCGGCTCGCGCCAGAAGGCCTTCCAGCTCGCCAAGGCGGACCACAAGCTGGTCCGCTTCTACCTCCCCCTGGTGCCGGACGATCCCGAGCAGCCGGTCTGGTCCGTCATCCGCAAGCTCTCCGACTGGATCGGCGAAGGCGTCACCACCCACATGCGCGCCATCGCCCGGGCAAACCCGCTGTTGCAGGGCATCATCGACCGGGTCGACTTCAACGCCACCACCCACGGCCAGCGCGACCTCGACGACGACCGCCTCTCCAACCTCATCGAGGCCATCAGCACCAAGCGCCTCGGGCTCGACGACGTCGAGGCCGACATCATCGGCAAGAGCTACGAATACCTGATCCGCAAGTTCGCCGAAGGCGGCGGCCAGAGCGCCGGCGAGTTCTACACCCCGCCCGAGGTCGGCACCATCATGTCGCGCGTGCTTCAGCCCGAGCCCGGCATGGAAATCTACGACCCCACCTGCGGCTCCGGCGGCCTGCTGGTGAAATGCGAGATCGCCATGGAGGAAACCGCCAAGGGCAGGAAGCGCACCGTCGCCCCGCTGAAACTGTTCGGCCAGGAATTCACCCCCGAGACCTGGGCCATGGCCAACATGAACATGATCATCCATGACATGGAAGGCCAGATCGAGATCGGCGACACCTTCAAGAACCCCAAATTCCGCAGCAAAGGCAAGCTCCGCACCTTCGACCGGGTCGTCGCCAATCCCATGTGGAACCAGGACTGGTTCACCGAGGCCGACTACGACAACGACGAACTCGACCGCTTCCCCGCCGGGGCCGGCTTTCCCGGCAAATCCTCCGCCGACTGGGGCTGGGTCCAGCACATCCACGCCAGCATGAACGCCACCGGCCGTGCAGCCGTCGTCCTCGACACCGGCGCCGCCTCGCGCGGGTCGGGCAATGCCGGCACCAACAAGGAAAAGACCGTCCGCCAGTGGTTCGTCGACCACGACCTCATCGACAGCGTCCTCTACCTGCCTGAAAACCTGTTCTACAACACCACCGCCCCCGGCATCGTGCTGTTCCTGAACAAGGCCAAGCCACCGGAGCGCAAGGGCAAGGTCTTGCTCGTCAATGCATCCCAGGTCTTCGAAAAGGGCGACCCCAAGAACTTCATCCCCGAAGCCGGCATCCAGCGCATCGCCGACACCCTCATCGGCTGGACCGAAGCCGAAAAACTCAGCCGCATCGTCGACCACGCCGAGCTGAAGAAGAACGACTACAACATCTCGCCCAGCCGCTACATCCACACCTCGGATGCCGAAACCTACCGGCCCATCGCGGAGATCGTCGAGGAGCTGGCCGTGATCGAGGCCGAGGCCAAGGAAACCGACCAGACTCTCGACAGAATCCTCAAACAACTCGGAATCGGCGCATGAAAATATTCATCAGCAGCGTCCAGAAGGAATTCGCCGCCGAGCGCAAGGCGCTGGCCGAATACCTTTCCGGCGACCCGCTGCTGCGCCGTTTCTTCGAGACGTTTCTCTTCGAGCGCGATGTCCCTGCTTCCGACCGTCGGCCCGATGCCGTCTATCTCGATGAAGTCCGGAACAGTGATCTTTACCTCGGTCTCTTTGGAGACGACTACGGCTGGGAAAACAAGGGCGGCCTCTCGCCCACCCACCTCGAATTGAACGAGGCCACCCGGCAGGGCAAGACCCGCCTGATCTTCGTCAAGGGCGCGGACGATGACGCCAAGCACCCGAAAATGCGCGCCTTGATCCGCGACGCCGGGGACCACCTTGTCCGGCGGCGTTTCAATTCCTCCGAAGAACTTGTCGCCGCCGTCTATGCCAGCCTGGTCCGGATTCTTGAGGAGCGCGAGCTGATCCGTTTGGCGCCCTTCGATGCCACGTTCTGCCGAAACGCCGCGCTCGACGACCTGGACCCGGACAAGATCACCCGCTTTCTCGGGTTGGCCCGCCGTGGGCGCAATTTCCCGTTGCCGGAGGACACGCCGCCCCATGAGGTGCTGACCCACCTCAACCTGCTCGACAAGGGGCGGCCAACCCATGCCGCCATCCTGTTGTTCGGCAAACAGCCGCAACGCTTCCTGATCACGTCCGAGGTGAAATGCGCCCACTTCCACGGTTATGAAGTGGCCAAGCCCATCCCTTCCTACCAGGTCTACAAGGGCACCGTCTTCGACCTCGTGGACCAGGCCAAGGATTTCGTGCTCTCAAAAATCGATCTCTGGGTCGGCACCCGCGAGCACGGCGCCCAGGCGCCCACGAAATACGAAATCCCCCAGGAGGTTGTCGCCGAGGCCATCGTCAACGCCGTCGTGCATCGCGATTACACCAGCAACGCCAGCGTGCAGGTCATGCTCTTCAAGGACCGGCTGGAAATCTGGAACCCCGGTTCCCTGCCGCCCACCCTGACCCTCGAAAAACTGCGCGGACCGCACGCCTCCGTCCCGCACAACCCGCTGCTCGCCGAGCCCATGTATCTCACCAAATACATCGAGCGCATGGGAACCGGCATCCGCGACATGATCCACCGCTGCCGCAAGGCCGGGCTTCCCGAACCTGAAATCCGGCTGGATGGAGGCTCCTTCGTCCTGACGATCCGCAGACCGGCCACCGGATTGGCGACCCGGACAGGATCAGGTCAGGACCCAGGCGGACAGCTAGAGTCACGGCTAGAGTCACGGCTAGAGTCACGGCTAGAGTCGGCCTTGGCCGCCAAGGTCATGCTGGCCATCCGACCGCAGCCCCTCGGCAAAGCCGCCATTGCGCCGATCCTCGGACACAAAACGGTCTCCGGCGAACTCCACAAGCAGATCAAGCGCATGGTGGACGGCGGCCTCATCGAGCCAACCATTCCCGAAAAACCCAGCAGTCGCCTCCAGAAATACCGGCTCACCGCCAAGGGCCAGGCATTGCTGAGGGAGTTGGAAAAGCCAGGGGGCAATCCGTGAACTCGAAGAGGAACAAGCTGAGCGGGAACTTCGTCGATGAGGTGAATGCGCTTGGGGCGCAGGCCAGGGAAAGTGACGCGGCCCTACGGAAAATCCTCAAACAACTGGGGGTCAGTGCATGAAGAAGAAACCCACCGACGCCAGAACCACCGTCAGGGGCACGGACATCGCCGTCATCCGGCGGGGCGACCAGGATTACATCTCCCTGACCGACATCGCCAAGTCGAAGAATCCGGACCACCCCGACGACCTGATTCGCAACTGGCTGCGCAACCGCAACACCCTGGAACTCCTGGGCATCTGGGAGCAGTTGCACAACGCCTCGTTCAATCCCGTCGAATTCGACGGGATTAAAAAACAGGCGGGGTTGAACAGCTTCACCCTTACGCCGAAGCAGTGGATCGAGAAAACCGCCGCCATCGGCATCGAATCCCGGGCCGGCCGCTACGGCGGCACCTACGCCAACGAAGCCGACCTGCTCAATGTCGCCCTCTTCGGCCAAACCGCCCGCGAATGGCGCGACGCCAACCCCGACAAGGAAGGCAACATGCGCGACCACGCCACACTGGAACAACTCCTCGTCCTCGCCAATATCGAGAACATGAACGCCGAGTTCATCCACATGGAACTCCCCCAAGGCGAGCGCCTGAAACACCTCAACGCCATCGCCATTCGCCAGATGCGGACGCTTACCGCACGGACGGCAAAGCAGTTGGAAGGGGGCTCCTCATGAGCGGCCTCATCCCCAAGGGAACGTCCATCACGCGGTCCTCCGCGGCGGAATACCTCACCTTCATCACCGCCAAGGGTGAAGGCGGCGTCGAGGCGATCTACGCGGATGAAGACGTCTGGCTCAGCCAGAAAAGGATGGCGGGGCTCTACGACGTTGATGTCCGGACGATCAATTACCACCTGCGGAAAGTATTCAAAGACAGTGAGTTGGCGGAAGAATCAGTTATCCGAAAATTTCGGATAACTGCCGCCGACGGCAAAAACTACGGCACCGGCCACCTCAACCTCTCCGCCATCATCGCCGTCGGCTACAAGGTCAACTCCGAGCGGGCCGTCCAGTTCCGCAAATGGGCGACCACCGTGGACAGGGAATACACCATCAAGGGCTTCGCCATGGACGATGAACGCCTCAAGGCAGGCGGCACCGTCCTGACCAAACAGTACTTCGAAGAACAACTCCAGCGCGTCCGCGAAATCCGCCTCAGCGAGCGCAAGTTCTACCAGAAGATCACCGACATCTACGCCACCGCCATCGACTACGACCACAGCGCCACCACCACCCAGCGCTTCTTCGCCACCGTGCAATACAAGCTCCGCTGGGCCATCCACGGCCACACCGCCGCCGAGGTCATCGTGGACCGGGCCGATGCCGGGAAACAGCACATGGGCCTGACCACATGGAAAGATGCGCCCCAAGGAAAAATCCAGAAATTCGATGTCAGCGTCGCCAAGAACTACCTGACCGAACCGGAGATGGCGCAACTCTCCCGCCTCGTCAACGCCTACCTCGATGTCGCCGAAGACATGGCCCAGCGGCACATCCCCATGACCATGCAGGACTGGGAAACACGCCTCAACCGCTTCATCGAAGCCACCGACCGGGAAATCCTGCAGGACGCCGGCAAAGTCACCGCAGAAATCGCCAAAGCCCACGCCGAATCCGAGTTCGAGAAATACCGCATCGTCCAGGACCGCTTGTTTGTTTCGGATTTCGATGCCGAAGTCATGCGGATCGCAAGGAATGATGAGGAAAGCGCGAACGAGGAAGGGGGTGCGAAGTGAGAGCCGAACAGAGCCAAGGGAGTGCTGACATCGCGACCGCAGAAACACGTAGCGCGAAGATGGACAAGGTGTTGAAGGTGATTCTGGAGGAGATCGGGGTATGAGAAATGACCAATCATCTCTGTTTCCAGAAACGTGGAAGTCGCCTCACCTCGAAGAAGTGAGTGAAGTCCGCTACGGTTTGGGCCAGCCACCTCAACAAGCGGCTGACGGCGTTCCAATGATCCGCGCTACGAATGTTAAGAGCGGGCGAATTTCCGAACAGGGACTGATGCGCATCAAGCGAAGCGAAATTCCAGAGTCGCGGAATCCTTACCTGAAAACAGGGGATGTGATTGTCGTTCGTAGCGGGGCCTACACCGGGGACGTTGCCATGATTACCGAACAATGGGCAGGTTCCGTTGCCGGATATGACCTTGTAGTTTCTCCCGGTAAGTTGGTTGATTCCGCCTTTTGTGCGTATGCGTTGCTAAGTTCCCCAGTCCAGAGGCATTTCAAAGGACTCAGCAATCGCGCTGCTCAAGCTCACCTAAACCGGCAACAACTCCAAACAACGCCGATCCCGCTCCCCCCACTCCCCGAGCAGAAGAAGATCGCGCACATCCTTTCGACGGTGCAGCGGGCGATCGAAGCGCAAGAGCAGATCATTCAGACCACCACCGAGCTGAAAAAGGCCCTCATGCACAAGCTCTTCACCGAAGGCCTCCGCAACGAACCCCAAAAACAAACCGAAATCGGCCCCGTCCCCGAAAGCTGGGCAACGCCGACTGTCGAATCGGTCTGCACTATTAAAGCCTCGGCCATGTCCTACTCGCAGTTGGAGAGCGCCACCGATGTGTCCAATGGTGTTCGCGTAATTGGGATCAAGGTCTCTGACATGAACCTCCCCGGCAACGAGATCGAGTTCCGTACCGCGAACCTTGAACGGCAGTTGCCCGAGAAAGAAGCGCTCAAGCGGACAGTCCCCGCGAACTCAATCGTCTTCCCGAAGCGAGGGGCCGCGATTGCAACCAACAAAAAGCGTCTCACCACTGGTTACACCGTATTGGACCCAAACCTGATCGCCGTGATGCCAACCAAGGCAGTGAACCACCGCTATCTCTTTCATTGGTTCAACACTTTCGACCTGAAGAAGATCACCGATCCGGGACCAACGCCGCAACTGAACAAGAAAGACATCGCGCCGCTTAAGTTCCCAATGCCCCCGATTGAGGAGCAGGAGAAAATTGCCGCCGCAATCGATGCCACTGAAGAGAAATCCACTCTGCACGTGCGAAAACGCGATCAACTCCAAGACCTCTTCCGCACCCTCCTTCACGAACTGATGACCGCGAAGACCCGCGTCCACGAACTCGATCTATCAATGCCAAAGTTGGTTGAGTCAGACGGCAGGAGCTCAATATGAAATTTGATGTTTATTGCGATGAATCCGGTCCCGAGCTGCTGCATTCACAAAAACCGAAAGCACGATATATGGTTATTGGTAGCTTGTGGTTACCGGAGCCACTGCGTGTTAACAAGAAAGGCGAGCTTCACAATTTACGTCATCAGCATGGAATCGGCAGTGAATTCAAATGGCGTAAGGTTTCGCCTTCAAAACTGGATTTTTATACTGGAGTAGTCGATTGGTTTGTCGCGCAGGAGCTGGATGTGCGGTTTCGCGCAATTGTTGTCGACCGCACAAAAATAGACTTGGTCAGGTTTCACGATGGTGATGGAGAACTGGGTTTTTACAAGTTCTACTACCAGTTGCTGTTGCACTGGACGCGCGAGTGCAACGACTATCGGGTCTTTTGCGACCATAAACGCAATAGGTTGCCGGATCGGCTTAAGACATTGGGACTTTGTCTGAATCGTGCAAACCTGGCGAGCACAGTCGAAGTGCAGGCTATTCGTTCTGAGGAGTCTGTGTTCATCCAATTGTGCGATGTATTAACAGGCCTGACACAAGCCCGATTTAATGGGATTGAGTCCATAGGCGAAGCGAAGAGCAGCCTGCTGCTTCACTTGGAGGAGAAAATTGGTCACGCGATCCGGCCAACAACGGTCGCAGAGCAGAAATTCAATGTTTTCGAGATTCAGCCCGGAGGTGGCTGGTAATGCCGTATCCGCCTCTGCTTGTCTTGCCCGATGTGACGGCCTATCGTGCTCAATTTGAGGCCTTGTATTGTCGCGGCACAATAACAGCATTTGATGGAATTCAGGTGCGGTTTAGAAAGCGGGATTTCGATCACTGCTTTTATGAGAGCAGCCGGCGTAATCGGATAAAAGACACATTTTCGCCGCTGCGTGCCGAGCGGTTAGAGTGGATTAAATGTGCTTTGCAAGACGGCGGCGCTGATCGCTTTGTTGGCTGGGATCGCGACTCAAAAACTTATGATAAAACGCGCAGAGTTACCTTGGTGTGCGGAAACTACGTTGTGGTTATTGCACTGAAAGGTGCTGCGATCGCTGATTTTGTTACCGCCTACGTCGCAGACACGCCCGCCAGCCTGAAAAAAATAAGGGCGTCCCCGAAGTGGACGCCCTAGGAATCTGGTACCGCGGATTCGCCAGGCTGGCTCCGCGGGGGCCTTTGCAGGTTCTACTGCCGCTGGCAGAGAACGTTTGAATTATGCGACCTATCGATAAAGATATCAAGCCGAAGCTGGATAGCCAAACACGACCGCCAAATGCAATCAATTGATAACATTAAGTTTTTATCAGTCAGCCGATCTAAACAGGTATTGCCTCCCCTAAAATGACGACACCCGGCGAACACAAAACCGTCCAAGCCCGCATCCTCGGCTACGCCGAGGCCATCGGCTGGACCTTTGTGTCCCGCGAGGAAGCCGAGCAGCGGCGCGGCTTTGATCCGGATGTTCCGCCGGCCGACCGCTCCAAAAATCGCTCACTGTTCTTCGACGATCTGCTCGACGCCAAGCTGCGGGAATTCAACCCGCGCTACGCCGAGGCCGAGGGCGCCTTGCTCGGGCAGTTTCGCCATCTGCACGCCGACCTCTACGGCAACCGGATCAATTACACGTCTGGCCCTTGGGGCGGCCTCTACCTTGAAGGGTATTCGCGACAGAAATGCCTCTTAAGCGCCAAAACAATTGATACGCGACAGATAAAGCGCCTTATATGTCACGTATAGCCTTTATGTGACATATCATTCGCCCCATGCCAAAGCGAATCCCGGAAATAGAGCTTGATGCCATCGTCGCGGTCGTCGCGGCACAGCCGGAGGCCGTGCCGGTCAGTGTCATCCTCGAGGCTCTGTCCGCCGAACTGGAGAAACGCACGCTGCAGCGCCGCCTCGCCCAGTTGGTCGAGCAGAAGCGGCTGATCGCGGAAGGCGAGGGCAAGGGCCGTCGCTATCGCGCCCCTGTCGTTATCGCTGGCGCAGGGGCCCGGATAGTGGGTAATGCAACGGTCGAGGCGCGGGGCGAGGTGTACGTTCCACTCTCTCCCGAGGGAGAGGAAATCAGGCAGGCGGTTCGCGCGCCGATTCAGAATCGGCAGCCGGTGGGTTACCGGCGTGAGTTCCTGGATGATTACCAGCCCAACGTGACTTACTACCTGCCGGCGGAAACGCGCCGGCGCTTGCGCGAGATCGGCCGCCCGCCAGACGGGGAGCGACCGGCCGGCACCTACGCCCGCACCATCTACAGCCGCCTGCTCATTGACCTCTCGTGGAACTCCAGCCGCCTGGAGGGCAATACCTACTCACTGCTGGAAACCGAGCGTCTGCTGGATCTGGGCGAGGCCGCCGAAGGCAAGGATGCGCTGGAAGCGCAGATGATCCTGAACCACAAGGCGGCCATCGAACTGCTCGTCGATCAGGCCGAAGAGATCGGTTTCAACCATTACACCGTCCTGAATCTGCACGCCCTGCTTGCGGAAAACCTGCTTGCCGACCCGCAGGCCGGCGGCCGCCTGCGGCGGATTCCGGTGAGCGTCAGTGGCACGGTATACCATCCGCTGGAGGTGCCGCAGCGCATCGAAGAATGCTTTGGGCTCATTCTGGAAACTGCGTCCGCAATTGCCGATCCGTTCGAGCAGGCCTTCTTCGCCCTGGTGCATCTCGCCTACCTGCAAGCTTTCGAGGACGTCAATAAGCGCGTGTCCCGCCTTGCCGCGAATATTCCGCTGATCCGCGGGAACCTCTGTCCCCTGTCCTTCGTGGATGTCCCGGAGCGCGCCTATGTCGAAGGCGTGCTGGGCGTCTACGAGCTGAATCGCTTCGAGTTGTTGCGCGATGTCTTCGTATGGGCATACGAGCGCTCCAGCGCCCGCTACTCGGCGGTGCGCCAGTCCCTGGGCGAGCCTGACCCTTTCCGCCTGCGTTATCGCGCGCTGATCGCGGAGGTGGTCGCGATCGTGGTTCGGGCTGGAATGGACAGAAAAGGCGCGGCTACGCGTGTGCGGCACAGCGCCGCGGAGCAGGTGCCGCCAGTGGACCAGGCACGATTCGTCGAAGTTGTGGAGACCGAGATCATGAGCCTCCATGAAGGCAACATCGCGCGCTATCGGCTGCGGCCGGCCGAGTACCGAGCGTGGCGGGAAAGCTGGCGCTGAAAGGGGATCGAGGATGCCTACACCCGGCGAACACAAAACCGTCCAAGCCCGCATCCTCGGCTATGCCGAGGCCATCGGCTGGACCTTTGTGTCCCGCGAGGAAGCCGAGCAGCGGCGCGGCTTTGATCCGGATGTTCCGCCGGCCGACCGCTCCAAAAATCGCTCACTGTTCTTCGACGATCTGCTCGACGCCAAGCTGCGGGAATTCAACCCGCGCTACGCCGAGGCCGAGGGCGCCTTGCTCGGGCAGTTTCGCCATCTGCACACCGACATCTACGGCAACCGGGAATTCGTCGAGCATCTGCGCAACCGGGGCAAGTTCTTCGACCACGAGGAGAAGCGCGAGCGCGATCTGATGCTGATCGATTACGACGATCCGGCGCGCAACGTTTATGAAGTGACCGAGGAGTGGGCCTTCCACAACGGCCACTACGGCACGCGGGAGGATGTGGTCTTTCTCATCAACGGCATTCCCGTGCTGGTGATCGAGTGCAAGAACGCCAACAAGGACGAGGCGATTGCCCTGGGGGTGGACCAGATCCGCCGTTACCACCGCGAGACGCCCGAGCTGTTCGTGTCGCAGCAGCTTTTCACCGCCACCGACGCCATCGGCTTTTCCTACGGGGTGAGCTGGAACACGGTGCGGCGGAACATCTTCAACTGGAAGGACGGGGAAGTCGGCAAATTGGAAACCAAGGCCAAGAGCTTCTGCGCCATTGGGCAGGTGCTCGCCTTCCTGAAGGACTACATCGTCTTTGCCGAGAAGGACGAGGAACTCAACAAATACATCCTGCGCCAGCACCAGACCGGCGCGGTGGAGGCGGCCGTCGGCCGCGCCCTCGATCCCAAACGCACGCGCGGCCTGGTCTGGCACACCCAGGGCAGCGGCAAGACCTTCACCATGATCAAGGCGGCGGAGCGGCTGTTCCGCGCGCCCGGGGCGGACAAGCCGACCGTGCTGCTGATGATCGACCGCAACGAGCTGGAAGACCAGATGCTCAAGAACCTCGCCGCGCTGGGGCTGGGCAATCTGGAGCACGCCAGCAGCATCGCCCGGCTGAACCAACTGCTGCGCGATGATTACCGGGGCATCATCGTGACGATGATCCACAAGTTCCGCGACATGCCGGCGGACTTGAACACGCGCGCGAACATCTACGTCCTGATCGACGAAGCCCACCGCACCACCGGCGGCGATCTCGGCAACTTCCTCATGGCCGGCCTGCCGAACGCGACCTTCCTCGGCTTTACCGGCACGCCGGTGGACAAGACCGTCTACGGCAAGGGCACCTTCAAGACCTTCGGCTGCGAGGACGACCAGGGCTACCTGCACAAGTATTCCATCGCCGACAGCATCGAGGACGGCACCACGCTGCCGCTCTACTACCAGCTCGCCCCCAACGAAATGCTGGTGCCGCACGAGACGCTGGACAAGGAGTTCCTGTCGCTGGCCGAAGCCGAGGGCGTGGCCGACATCGAGGAGCTGAACAAGATTCTCGAACGGGCGGTGAACCTGAAGAACTTCCTCAAGGGCAAGGAGCGCATCCAGCAGGTGGCGCAATTCGTCGCGGAGCACTACCGCCAGAACGTCGAGCCGCTGGGCTACAAGGCCTTCCTCGTCGGCGTCGACCGCGAAGCCTGCGCCCATTACAAACATGCCCTCGACGCTGCGTTTCAGGAAATGGGCCTGCCGCCGGAGTATTCGGAGGTGGTCTACACCGGCAGCAACAATGATTCCGAGCTGCTGAAGGAATTCCACCTCGACCCGAAGAAGGAGCGGCAGATTCGCAAGAGCTTCGGCAAGCTCGACCAGATGCCGAAGATACTCATCGTCACCGAGAAGCTGCTCACCGGCTTCGACGCGCCGGTGCTCTATGCCATGTATCTCGACAAGCCGATGCGCGACCACACTCTGCTCCAGGCCATCGCCCGGGTGAATCGCCCCTACGAGAACGAGGCGCAGGAGATGGTGAAGCCGCATGGCTTCGTGCTGGATTTCGTCGGCATCTTCGACAAGCTGGAAAAGGCGCTGGCCTTCGACAGCGAGGAGATCAACGCCATCGTCAAGGACCTGAAGCTGCTGAAGGTGCTGTTCAAGAACAAGATGGAGTCCAGGGCGCCGGACTACCTGGGCCTGATCGAGCGCAACTTCAACGACAAGGATGTCGACACCCTCATCGAGCACTTCCGCGACCCCGAGCGGCGCAAGGCGTTCTTCAAGGAGCACAAGGAGATCGAGATGCTCTACGAGATCATCTCGCCCGATGCCTTCCTGCGCCCGTTCATGGCCGACTATGGCACCTTGACGGCGATCTATCAGGTCGTCCGGAAGGCCTACACCCGGACCGTGATGGTCGACCGCGAGTTTCAGGCCAAGACCAACTATCTGGTGCAGCAGCAGGTGGGCAGTTATGGCGTGGGCGGCCTGGGCGAGATGGTCGCGATCGACGACAACACCATCGAGCTGATCAAGAACAAGCAGGGCGGGGATGGCACCAAGGTCATCAACCTGATCAAAAGCATTGAAAACCTGGCTCAGGAAAACAGCGACGACCCTTACCTCATCGCCATGGCGGAACGCGCGCGGGCGGTGCAGGAGAGCTTCGAGCAGCGCCAGACCAGCACGGCCGAAGCCCTGGCCGAATTGCTGCGTGAAGTGGAAGGCAACGAGACGAGGAAGAAGGAACAGGCCGAAAAGTCCTTCGATGGCCTGACCTATTTTGTCTACCGCAGCCTGCTCGACGCGAAGATTGAGAACGCCGAGACGGTCAGCCGCAAGATTCGCCACGCCTTCACCGAGTTTCCGAACTGGAAACGCAGCGAAAACGCCCTGCGCGAACTCCGCAAGAAAGTGACCTTCGCCATCTTCGCGGAAACGGACGACCTGGACCGGGTGACGGCGTTGGTGGATGCGTTGTTTACGCTGCTGGAAAAGGCGGATCGGATTTGAAACCGCGGATTTCGCAGATGGACGCAGATTCAAAGAAAACGGAGTTCAAACAGCGCGTCCGCCACTGGGCCGACAAACTGGACGTCAAGATCGTTTGGCTGGGTGTGCGGCCGATGCGGAACAAATGGGCCTCGTGTTCCACCGCGGGCCATTTGAATTTCAGCGACGAACTGCCCGCCCTGAAACCCGAGCTGTGGGACTACGTGATCGTCCACGAGCTGCTCCACTTCTCGGTTCCCAACCACGGAAAACTCTGGAAAATCCTGATGCGCTCGCATCTGGGCAACTATGAGGCGCATGAAGGCGAGCTGAAGCGGATCGCGGGCACGCCGCAGCGTACGCGTTGACGCACGCCGCTGGACTTGTCGTTGAATGACTGTCCAGCTTGCCGTGGAATGGGTGTCCAGGTTGCGTGGAATACGCACCCCATTTGCGCGCCAGCTTGATGACGCCCGCATGGTCGGTCTTTTCGCATTGGGGATTCCGTCGATATTCCACGATCCGATCACGCGATTCACACCCGCTTTGGAGGCGCTGCCAGTCCAGCCAGCGGCCTGATTCATCCAGAGGCCTCCGCCACCACCCGCAAGCGCCGGTAATCCGCCGTCCAGACACCCTCGCGCCAGTGCCCGGCGCGCGCGTTCGCCTCGGTGGCCGCCAGCACCGCCTCGCGGTCCGCGTCGCCGAGGCTGGCGAGTGGCCCGGCCAGGAACTGCATCAACCAGTGGCGCAGGCCCGCCTCGCCGGGCAAGTCGGTGGGCAGATCGAAATACCAGGCGGCGCGAACATGGAAACCGTGTGCTTCCAGGAGCGAGGCGTAAGTGCCGACGCTGGGGAAGTACCAGGGGCTGCGGTACTCACGCCCGGTGGTCTCGCGCAACGCCCGGGCGAAGGCCGCTTCCAGCGCGCGGACGTTGCCCTGGCCGCCGAATTCGGCCACCAGGCGGCCTCCCTGTTTCAGGGCGCGGCGCATGCCGCTGGCCGCGTCACCGGCGCGCGTCACCCAGTGCAGGGCGGCGTGCGAGAACACCGCGTCGAATTCATCCCGGAATGGCAACGCGGCGGCATCCGCGAGGCGGACATCCAGTTGCGGGAAGCGCGAGCGGGCGCTGGCGACCATTTCCGGCGAGGCATCGACGCCGACCACCCGCGCGCCGCGCTCGGCGAGGGTTTGCGCGATGTCGCCCGTGCCGCAGCCGAGGTCGAGGATGCGCTCGCCGGCTTGCGGCGCGAGCAGATCCACCAGCGCCCGTCCGCGTTCGATGATGAAGCCGTGTCGTTGCCGATAACGTTGTGTATCCCAGTGCATGGCGAAGTGTCCTGATGGAGTTGAGAGGTTCAATCGTCCGCTACGGCGAGTTGATAGCGCGCCAGCAGGGCGGGGTCTTCGATCGAACCGTGGTGATGGATCTGCCGCCAGCGCCCATCCATCCGGCGATAGACCCGGCTGGTGCGCAGGGCCAGTTCGATGCGGACGTCGTTCGCCCCGGAATCGACCGACTCGAAATGGCCGCGCTCCCGCCCGGCGGCGATGAAAAGATCAGCGCCTTCGTGCAGGGTGTAATCGAAAAACACCACCCGCACCCTTGCCTCGCCGCTGAATAGACGGACGTAGAGCACCTCGATCTCGTCCCAGCCACGGCGGATGCCGCCCAGCGGGTTGTCGAGCACGCACTCGTCCGGGTGCCAGTTCTGGCGCATCAGCGCCAGATCGCGGTGGTTGAAGGCGCGGTAGAACTCGGACAGGGCGCCCAGCGGCGTGGTGGGGTCGGCACATTCGTCGCCGGTGATGGCCCGCGAGACCGGTACGTGTTTCGGCGGGATCATGGCCGCCCTCCCCGCTTCGCCTGGGTCAGGCCGTCATAACCCCAATCGCCGGCGGGAAGTTCGTGGATCACGGTGTAACTTGGCGCGGCCAGCGGGCCGACCGTATCCACCAGCAGCGCATGGAATGCCGCCAGGAACCGGGCCTTTTCCTCGCCGGTATTGCTGCCCTGGGTGATCTTGAGCTCGGCGAATGCCGCGCGGCCGAGTTGCGGCAAGGGGCCGCCGGCCGCGAACCAGCCCTGGGCCGGGGTGGCGACGAGGCGAACCACGGTCACCTCGGGCCGCTTGCGCAGGATATCGGCCAGCAGGCGGGTGGCGCCGGCGGCCAGGTCATGTTTGCGCGCCGCGTCGAGTTGTTCGGGTGTGAGGTGGATTTCCAGGTCAGGCATGACGTTCTCCGGTCGGCGTGTGGGAGACCGGATTCTTTAGCACGGGTACTTCGGCGACAATTACGTATATCTTCAATAGTCCGTTTCCGTGGGGGATACATTGATGCGCTGGTTGACCGAAATGGGGGTATTCGCCAAGGTGGTGGACGCTGGCGGCTTCGCCCCGGCGGCGCGACAACTGGGGCTGACCCGCTCGGCGGTGAGCAAGCATGTGGGGCGTCTGGAAGAGGGCTTGAACGTGCGTTTGCTGCATCGCACGACGCGGGCGATGAGTCTCACCGACGCGGGCCGCTCGGTGTACGAGCAATGCGCGCGCCTGGCGGCCGCCGCCGAAGAGGCTGTGGCCGCCGCCGGCCGGGTGGCGAGCACGCCGCGCGGCTGGCTCAGGGTGAGCGCTTCGGTGGCCTTCGGGCATGCCGTGCTGGTGCCGGCGCTGCCCGACCTGCTGGCGCGCCATCCCGAACTGCGGGTCGAACTGATCCTGCTCGACCGCAATGTCGATCTGGCCGAGGAAGGGATCGATCTGGTGCTGCGCTTTACCGACCAGCCCGCCGAGGGCTTGGCGGCGCGCCGGATCGCGGCGATCCACTTCGTGCCCTGTGCCAGCCCGGGCTATCTGGCGCGGCGCGGCACACCGCGGCATCCATCGGACCTGGCGGAACACAACTGTGTCCGTCAGGGCCACCCGCGCCCCGTCTCGGCCTGGACCTTCACCGGGCCGGAGGGCCTGGTGAAGGTGGCCATCGACGGCAACGCCGTGGTCAGCGGCAGCGAGGCGGTGCGCGAACTGCTGTTGGCCGGACTGGGCGTCGGCATCCTGCCGGGCTTCATGGTCGACGCCGATCTCGCCGCCGGCCGCCTGGTTCACCTGCTGCCGGATCACACGCCGCGGGCGCGCTATGAGAACCTCTACGCGCTGTATCCGCCGAGTCGCCAGGGCAATCCCAAGGTACGGGCGTTCATCGACTGGCTGCTGGGGCGCATGCCCGAGGACTGAAGGATGGAGTCATCGCTCACCTCGCCAGACGTCCTGGCGCCAGCACGCCCACCAGCACTTGCCACTGGTGCAGGCTCAGGCCGAGGGCGATGCAGGCCGCGCCCAGCCAGACCCGGAGGCTGACCGCCTCGCCGTTGAGCAGGCTGCCGAGCAGCAGGGCGATCACCGGCGTCACCAGGGTGATGAGCGCGACCTTGCCGGTCTCCATGTGCTTGATCACGTGGTAGTAGAGCGCGAAGCCCAGCACCGAGCCGAAGACGCCGAGATAGACGATGGCGGCACCGGCACGGATGGGCACCTCGGCGGGGGCGTGCCCATCGCTCAGCCACCAGACCAGGATGAACAGCGGCAACGAGACCGCCAGCGAACCTGTCGTGGTGGCCAGGGGCGGACTGTCGTCGCCGATCCGCTTGATCCAGACCAGGCCGGAGGAGTACACCCCCACCGCCGCCAACAGCGCCGCCACGCCGGCAACCGCGTGCGCGCCCGCCATCTCGCCGCTGTCGCCGAAGATCAGGGCGAGCCCGGCCAGCCCCAGCAGCATGCCGGCGAGCTTGGCCGGGCCAAGTGCTTCCTCCTTCAGCCAGAACAGCGCCAGCACCCCGGTCATCAAGGGCGCCAGACCGAACAGGACCGAGACCAGGCCGGAGTGGATGTATTGCGCGCCCCAGTAGGTCAGGGTCATGGCCCCGAACAGGCTCAGGCCGCTGACCAGGTAGCTCATGCGCGCGCGCCGGTGCAGCGGCAGGTCGATCCGCCAGAGGGCGAGGATGAGCAGGGCCACGGCCAGGCCGATGGCCATGCGCGCGGCGACGGCGAAGCCGAAACCCGCGCCCTGGGCGCTCCACTTGATGGCCAGTGGCGTGGTGGACCAGATCAGGATGACCGTGAGATAGGCCGCCGGGATGGACATGCTGAGACTCCTGGGACATGGAAAAACAAAAAGGCCGCGAACCTCGCGGTCCGCGGCCTTTTCAGGGAAATCTTGCTGACGACTACAGGATTGCTCTTCCTCCGGCCCCGGACGCGACATGGCGCTGCCACATGTGCTGCGGCAGTCGGTGAATGACGGGACGGAGGTTCTGGATGAAATTCATGGGCGCATTGTCACGGCCGCGGCCGGGAAGCGTCAATCAATTCGTCTCACGGCTGGCCAGCAGGCGCCTGGGCGCGGCCTTGCCGTCCCGGTCGACCTCGGCGACGCCGAGGAAGGCGCCGTCCGGCGCGTAGAGGCGCAGCAAATCGCCCACGCGCAGACCGGAACGCCAGATCGCCTGCCCGTGGCTGATCTGCCAGGCGGCTTCGAGGTCGAGATCCAGGCGCGGCAGATCGAGGGTGAGATTGTCCGGCGGCAACAGTTGGGCGTCGCGTTGTTCCTCGCTCATTTCCACCAACTCGTCGAGGGTGACGGCGTCCTCCAGGTGGTAGGGGCCGACCTGCAGCCGGTCGAGCCCGGTGAGATGGGCGCCACAACCCAGCAGTTCACCCAGGTCGTCGGCCAGCGCGCGCACGTAGAAGCCCTTGCCGCTATGCACCCGGACGCTGGCGACGCGACCGTCGAAGCTTTCCAGTTCGATATCGAACACCGTCACGCGCCGCGCCGGGCGTTCGATCTCGATGCCCTTGCGCGCGTATTCGTAGAGCGGCCGGCCGGCGTGCTTGAGGGCGGAGTGCATCGGCGGCACCTGATCGATCTCGCCGCGAAAGCGTTCCAGCGCCTGGCGCAGCTCGGCTTCGCCCGTGGAAACGGGCCGTTCGGCGATCACCTCGCCGTCGAGGTCGCCGCTGGAGGTGCGCACGCCGAGAAGAATCTCGGCGCGATAGACCTTGTCGGCATCGAGCAGGAATTGCGAGAACTTGGTGGCCTCGCCCAGACAGAGTGGCAGCAGGCCGGTGGCGAAGGGGTCGAGGGTGCCGGTGTGGCCGGCCTTTTCCGCCCGATACAGCCACTTGGCCTTCTGCAGGGCGGCATTGGAGGTAAAGCCGGCGACCTTGTCCAGCAACAACACGCCGGAAATCGGGCGCCTGACGATCTTGTTCATTCTGGAAACCTGGATTGAAACGGTAGGGTGCGGCAAGCGCACCATATGACGTCACCCGGCGCGCGCGGCGCACCCTACGACAACACGTCGTTCAGTCTTCGTCCTGATGGTGCTTCCTGTCTTCCGCGACCGCCTTGTCGATCAATTCCGACAGGTGCGCGCCACGCTCCACCGAGGCGTCGTAGACGAAGGTGAGCTTGGGCACGGTGCGCAGACTCATGCGATGCGCGAGTTCGCTGCGCAGGAAACCAGCGGCGCTGCCCAGACCCTTGCGGGCGACGTCAGGGTCGTTGCCGTAGACGGTGAACCAGACCTTGGCGTGTTCCAGGTCGGTGGTGACGTTGACGGCGGTGATCGTGACCCCCACCACACGCGGATCCTTCATTTCCCGCATGAGGATGGATGCCAGTTCCTGGAGGATCTGTTCGGCGACACGGAGATTTCTTTGATTGGCCATGTTCGGATAGGGTCAAGATGCAGGGTTCAAGGCTCAAGGAAGGGCGAGCCAGCTTGCCCCTTGTCCCTTGAACCTCGTCCCCGTTACAGGGTTCTCGCCACCTCGACCACCTCGTAGCACTCGAGTTGGTCGCCTTCCATGATGTCGTTGAAGTTCTTCAGTGAGAGGCCGCATTCGAAGCCGCCCTTCACTTCCTTCACGTCATCCTTGAAGCGCTTGAGGGAATCCAGCTCGCCATCGTGCACCACGACGTTGTCGCGCAGCACGCGCACGCGGGCACTGCGTTTGAGCATGCCCTCGAGCACGAAACAACCCGCGACCGCGCCCACCTTGGTGATGCGGAACACCTGGCGGATTTCCGCCAGGCCCAGGGCGTTTTCCTTCTTCTCCGGAGAGAGCAGGCCGCCCAGCGCGGCTTTCACGACATCCACGGCTTCATAGATGACGTTGTAATAGCGGATGTCGACGCCCGCGGACTCGGCCAGCTTGCGCGCCTGCGCATCGGCGCGCACGTTGAAGCCGATGATCACGGCCTTCGAGGCGATGGCCAGATTGACGTCCGATTCCGAAATGGAACCGACGGCGGAGTGGACCAGGACGACCTTGACCTCGTCGGTGGAGAGTTTGTTCAAGGCGTGCGCGAGACCTTCGTAGGAACCTTGCACGTCGGCCTTCAGGATCAGCGGCAGGGTCTTCACCTCGCCCTCGCCCATCGAGTCGAAGATGTTCTCCAACTTGGCGGCCTGCTGCTTGGCCAACTTGACGTCGCGGAACATGCCCTGGCGGAACAGGGCGATCTCGCGCGCCTTCTTCTCGTCCGGCAGCACCAGCACGTCGACGCCGGCACCCGGCACGTCGGACAGGCCCTGGATTTCCACCGGCAGCGAAGGCCCGGCCTGGGTGATCTGCTTGCCGTCCTCGTCCAGCATGGCGCGGACGCGGCCGAAGGCGGAACCGGCCAGGATGACGTCGCCGCGCTTGAGGGTGCCGGACTGCACCAGCACCGTGGCCACCGGGCCGCGCCCCTTGTCGAGGCGGGATTCCACCACCACGCCCTTGG
>CAZONS010000005.1:0-29745 GCA_964581195.1 uncultured Thiobacillus sp.
TGGCACCGCGCGAAGCGGCCCAGGGTGGTATCGAAGGTCTGGAAGGCCCGTTGGCGGAAGAAGAAGTCGAAGAACCCTCCGATCCGATAACGAAATTCCAGCATGAAGCCGGTGCCGAATTCGGCACGGCGACTGGACGGGTGGAGCCCGAATCAGATGCATCGGACGAGATCGACGCTGCCAGCAATCAATCGTTGGTGCCCAGCAGTTTCGGCATGACCTTCTGCGTCGATGGCGACGCCGAACGCATCGAGGTCGAGGCCCGATGGGGGAGCTATGAGCGTGTGCCGAACGAGAAACACGAGCTGACGCGGCCTAATGGTCAGAAGGCCAAGGTCTGGCAACGCATCCCCTGCGGTGGGAAGCTGGTACTGCCGCTCGCCGAAGGCGTGATTCCCCATCAGGCACCGGATGCGAGTCATCCAGCAGTGCGGATTCAGGGTTCCGTCCGCGCCAAGAATGCGAACGGCGACCGCTTGGTGACGCTGTTCCTGATCAACGCGCAGGAAGAACCCGATACCAACCGCGACACGGCGTGGCTGTTCCAGCCGGAGCTGATCGTGCGTGCGGAATCGGATACATCCAAACGCGCCATCTTCCGCCGCCGCCCTGTGCTGGACGCCGACGGCATGGACACCGAACGCGAATCACTGGAGATGATCTACCGCAACCGGGTGGAGTTCGCGGTCGGACATGGCGTCGCCGTCCATGCTGAGACTGCGGACGACGTGACGCTGTCCACCGAGGTGCGCACCATCGTAATGCCGCAGTACGAGGTGCAGGTCACGGAAACGCCGGGCCTCGACCCTGCCGACCGTCCGGCGATGAAGGAGATGGTGGCGACTGGTCTGCTCGACATGCAGCGTCTCGCCACGCTTGACGTCGCCCAGTTGGTCGATGCCCTGAACATGCTGACCAAGGACTATACGGCGTGGATCGCCGAGCAACGCGCTCGCATCGGCAAAGACGTGATCGGGTACGACACGCAGGCTGGGCAAGCTCTGGATCGGTGTCAGGAAATCCAGGCGCGCCTGCAGCAGGGGATCGATACACTGAAGATCGACGAGAAAGCCTTGGCGGCCTTCCGTTTCGCTAACCGAGCGATGGCGATCCAGCGTGTACGCAGCCAGTACGCGCTCGAAATGCGGCGAGGTCGGGACGTCACAGTCGATCAGTTCGACCTGCCAACGAACCGTAGCTGGCGTCCGTTCCAGTTGGCGTTCTTGTTGCTGTCGATTCCCTCGCTGGCCGATCCCGCGAATCCGGATCGCGTACAACCGATGGAAGCCCATGCCGATCTGCTGTGGTTCCCCACGGGCGGTGGCAAAACTGAAGCCTATCTGGGCGTGGCGGCATTCACGATGGCGATCCGCCGCCTGCAAGGCAACCTCGGCGGATACGACGGTTCGCGCGGTCTGGCCGTGATCATGCGCTACACGCTGCGCCTTCTGACCTT
The DNA here is from genome assembly GCA_964581195.1 of uncultured Thiobacillus sp. GTDB lineage: Bacteria > Pseudomonadota > Gammaproteobacteria > Burkholderiales > Thiobacillaceae > PFJX01. Next base: position 1,457 of record CAZONS010000005.1, read on the forward strand.
GCAGCAGTTCCAGCGCGCCACCGCGTTGATCTGCGCGATGGAAAAGCTTCGGCGCGATGCTCTCGTGCTAGGTGATGAATCGCTTGGCAAGGAGCCTTTCACCATTGGACTGTGGGTGGGCAACAAGGTAACTCCGGGCACGACCGAGGAGAGTCACTATTCCATCCAGGACATGCGGGATACGAACAAGAACAAGGCTGGTAGGACTTCCCCGCTTCAACTCACCAGTTGCCCGTGGTGTGGTTCCAAAATCGATCCCGGAAAAGACGTGACGGTGGACAGAGAGCGTGGTCGTACCGTCGTTTACTGCGGTGACAAGAAGAGCAGTTGCACATTCTCTCGCGGCAGGTCGAGCAATCTGCCGCACCCTGGCATCCCGGTGCTGACCGTGGACGAAGAGATCTACCACCGTCCGCCGACGATGATGATCGCCACCGTGGACAAGTTCGCCATGATGGCGTGGCGTGGCCAGGTGCGGACGCTGTTCGGCCGCGTGGGCCAGGAATGTGAGCGGCACGGCTTGCTCTGGCAGGACTCGGGTTGCACCGGCACTCACCAGGCCGGCAAGGGGTTGCCTGCCGTCAAGGTCAGGAACATCAGCCCCATTCGTCCGCCGGACCTGATCATCCAGGACGAGTTCCACCTCATTAGCGGGCCGCTGGGCACCATGGTCGGCTTGTATGAGACGGCGGTCGATGAACTGTGCGGCTGGAGGCTCGGCGATCTGAAGGTGAAGCCGAAGATCATCGCTTCCACGGCCACGGTGCGTAAGGCGAGAGAACAGGTGAACAACGTCTTCATGCGGCGCGTCTCGGTGTTTCCGCCGCACGGACTGGACGTGGAGGACAACTACTTCTCGGTGCAGCGACCGATCGAGGAGAAACCGGGGCGCCGCTATCTGGGCGTGTGTTCGCCAGGCAGTTCCCGTCCGGCAATGTTGATCCGGGTCTACACGGCCTTCCTGACTGCCGCGCAGGCGCTGTTCGACCGCTTCGGCACGCCGGCGGACCCGTACATGACCATGGTCGGTTATTTCAATTCGCTGCGTGAATTGGGCGGAATGAAACGCCTGGCCGAAGACGACGTGCAGACGCGTTCCTACCGGGTGCAGATGAGCATGGTGGAGCGGCCGGCACTCGCACAACGAAGCGTCTACAACATCCGCGAACTGACCTCTCGCGTATCCAGCCAGGACATCCCGAAGTACCTGGACAATCTGGAGGTCAAGTTCAAGGCCGAATTCGACGCCGCCGCTGGCAAGTACGTGACGAAGTGGCTAGAGGGCGAGACGCGGGCGATAGATGTGGTGTTGGCCACCAACATGCTTTCGGTCGGGGTCGACGTCAATCGCTTGGGGCTGATGGCGGTCAACGGGCAACCCAAGGGCACAGCCGAATACATTCAGGCCACGAGCCGTGTCGGTCGTGCCTTCCCCGGCTTGGTCTGCACCGTGCTCACTTGGGCGCGACCACGCGACCTGTCGCACTACGAGACGTTCGAGCATTACCACGCCACGTTCTACAAGCATGTCGAAGCGCAATCGGTGACGCCGTTCTCGCCCCGCGCGATGGATCGGGGGCTGACCGGCTCGCTGCTGAGCCTGATGCGGCTCGACAACGACGTGTTCAGCCCCAATGAGGGCGCGGGCAAGTTGGAAAAGTCGGACCAGACCGAGATTGCCGAGGCCATCGATGTGCTCGTGAAACGGGCATGGGGCGTGAGTGACCTATCGAGCACCAAGAACCTGGCGGAACAGGAACTCAAGGAGCGCGCGGACGAATGGGCCAAACAGGCGGGCATCGGCGGCCGGATATTGGGCTACGAAAAACGAGGCCCCGAGAAGGACATGACCGTCGCCTTGATCAGATCACCAGGCATCCAGGCCTGGGACAACTGGACGGTCCCCATGTCGATGCGTGAGGTGGAGCCGGGGGTGCGCTTGATCATGAATACCAGCCACATCACGGACGACCATGATTGGAAGGTCCGCCCGGTCAAGAAGGATGAGGAGGCGACATGATCATCGATGGCAAGACGCCGGTCGGAGAAGTCCGGCCCAGCCAGTTGCTCTGGACCTATGGGCCGGGTGCATTGATCGACCTACCGAGCCTTTCCGTCGTGACGCTGGGAACCGACCGATGGGAAAAGGACCGCTGCCAGCCGATTCTGGAGGTGCGATTGCTGGCTGCCGTCAGAATGGTGCTGGGGCCGCAGGTCGAGAGCCTGCGGATGCCACCCTTTCAGAAGAGCGAGCTGGTCGACGTCTGGTCGGCCGAGGCCAATATCGGCGTTCCGGTCAGGCCATTTCCGCGCTGGATGCGCTGTGTGAAGTGCGGCCTGCTGTCACCTTTCGACAACGGGTTGTTCGAGATCAAGGAGAACCGCTTCCGGCCGGAGCGGACGCGCTTCGTCCACAAAGGGTGTCGTGGCTCCAAGGGGGACCAACCCGCCAAGGATGCGGATGCCGTGCCGGCGCGTTTCCTGCTGGCCTGCCGCGATGGACACCTGGATGACTTCCCTTGGCACTACTTCGTCCATGGGGGCATCAGTTCGTGCAAGGGCACGCTGCGCTTCTTCGAGAGCGGCGCCTCACTGCAAACGGAGAACCTGTGGGTGAAATGTGATGCGTGCGGTGCGTCGAGGAGCATGGCCCACGCATTCGGCAAGGCGGGAAAGGAGAATCTGCCAGCCTGCCGAGGGCGGCATCCCCATCTGGACCACTTCGATGCCGAATGCGACGAAGAGGCGCGCGCTGTCCTTCTGGGTGCCACCAACAGCTGGTTCCCGATAACGCTCTCGGCCCTCGCGATTCCGCAGGCGAAGGACCCACTCGGCCAGTTGATCCAAGACGGATGGGATTTCTTCGAGGAGCTGGATTCCGAAATGGCGGTGTCGATCACCGTCAAGACACTCAAGAGGGCGGGTGCATTGCCCGGCATCGACAAATACACACCGGCGGCCATCTTGGCAGCCATCGAGGCGCACCGCACGGGCGGTTCGCAAGAAAGTGCCGGTGAGGCGGACATCAAAGGCCCCGAATGGGACGTTCTGACCGAGGCCGATCCTCCCACCGATTACCCGCATTTCATGAGCAAGAAGGTCGGAACGCCACCGGGACTCGAAGCCTACATCAGCAGAGTGCTGCTCCTCGAACGACTTCGCGAGGTGAATGCGTTGCTGGGTTTCACTCGGGTCGAGGCCCCCGAAGAATCGGGTGACCCCGATGAACGGCCGCAGATGGCCAGCCTCTCGCGAAACAAACCAGATTGGGTGCCCGCAAATCAGGTCCATGGCGAAGGAATCTTCATCCAGTTCGACGAGCAGGCAATCGTCGAATGGGAAAGTCTGCCCGCCGTAGAGAAGGTCGACCAGATGCTGCGTGGTGGTCACCGTGGGTGGAGAAACTCACGTCATCTCGCTCCGGACGATGGCTACCCCGGAATTCGCTACGCCATGATCCACACGCTCTCGCACTTGCTCATTCGTGAGCTGGCCCTGGAGTGCGGCTACAACGCGGCGAGCATTCGTGAACGAATCTATGCGGATACCTCGGGCGAACGCCCCCAGGCAGGCATCCTCATTTACACGGCAGCTGCCGATTCAGACGGGACGCTCGGTGGCCTCGTCGATCTCGGCAAGCCCGAAAATCTCGGGCGCTTGCTGAAACAAGCCTTGAACCGATCGAAGATCTGTTCCTCGGACCCTCTCTGCTCGGAACACGACCCGGAGAAAGATCGATCCCTGCATGGCGCGGCCTGCCATGCATGCTCCTTGGTGGCAGAAACCTCATGTGAACGGGGCAACCGCTACTTGGACCGATCATTGTTGGTGCCAACCCTCGAACGCGCTGACGCAGCTTTCTTCAAGGGTCTTTGACATGGAGAACCTGTTGGATGCCATCGCGGCCGTGGTCTGTCTCGTCTCCCCTGAAAAGGTCGAGGCCATTGCATCCCGAATTCGTCGTACCGAAGCCCACAAAGCTGACTCGGCCCTGATAGGCGTGGTCGGCACGCCGATTGCCTCGGGTGTCGTCGACCAACTGGTCGAAGCATGGCGAGCCACCACGGTCAGCGCCGACGAACTCGCCTCGATGCTGCTCGCCGCCAGCCATGTCTGCACCAAGGCGGCGGCAGAGCAATCCACGGAACTCGTCTGGACGGGACCGACGACGCCTTTCGTCTCGGCCCGCCGAACGGAACAGGCGCTGCTGCAAGTGATCCGTTCTGCAAAATCGACCTTGTTCATCACGAGCTTCGTCGCCTATGACGTGTCGACCATCGTGAAGGCGCTCGATGAAGCCAGCGACCGAGGTGTGCTCATCTCCATGCTCCTCGAGTCCTCGCAGGATCATGGGGGAAGCATCACCATCGATGCGATTGGCAAGATGAAGGCCCTGGTTCCGTCCGCCAATATCTATTCCTGGCGGGACAAGGCCGAACCGTTTTCTGGCGGCCGAGTACATGCAAAAGTCGCCGTCGCGGATGCCAGGATGTGCTTCATCACGAGCGCGAACCTGACGGGCTTTGCGATGGAGAAAAACATGGAAGCCGGGGTACTGATCACCGGAGGGCGCATTCCCCGTTTGCTCGATGAGCATCTGCGGTCATTGGTGGATACGAAGGTGGTGTCGCTCGTATGAGGAGCGGTCGGAAAGCATGCGACGCCGAGCCTGCACGACCACTGAAAAACACACATGTGATTCTTCCAAATCCGGCGCGGTATTCTGGGTGCCGATCAGAATGCCCGATTCATCACCCTCCCGCAGGGCATCCATCCTCTCAATGTTTCGGCGTGCATTGCCGGAGACCCGACCTGGAGGCATGAGTCTGGCTGTATCGCGTTGCACCTGGCCACCATGAATTGCCTCGACAGCTGCGTGCCTGTTTTTTCGCGCACAGTTACGCTGTAACCGCGCTACCCTTCGATTACAGCGTAACCAGATGGAGGGCATCATGGCCATGAGCAACGCGCAGAAACAGGCAGCGTACCGCGCGAGGAAGATCAAGGAAGGCGACGGCGAGCGGTTACAGGCCGTTATCAGCCTTCACGCCAAACGCGCCCTTGAGCGGCTGTCCAAACATCAAGGCAGCACTCAGACCGCCACGCTGGAACGGCTGATCTTGGAAGAACAGCAGCGAGTAACCGCCGGCATGGATGCCGACCAGCACCGTGCATATGTGGGCGAAGAAGTTACAGCGTAACCAGCGCAAGATCAACGGGGTATCCAGTACACCTCAACACACCCCAGTACATCCCATCACTAGACCATACGACTAAACGTGATCAACTAACAGCCGGCCTTCAGCTGTCGGAGATGTATTTCACGAAAATGAGGCCAAGCACGAGATGCTTGTATTCGGCGGCGTCCATGTTGGCGCGCAGCTTGTCGGCAGTCGCCCACAGGGTTTTCTTGATGTCGTCGAGCATGGGGGGGAGTTGTCTTATGGTTGTGTGTTTTCAGGTGGCGCGGCCGTCGGGCTTTGCCGTTATTGGTGGTGACTGGCCACCACTTTGTAACCGCGCTTTTCGCGTTCTTTGTCGTACTTCTGGATCTTCGCCACGCCATCTTCCATTGAACTGATGACTTCGTGTAGTGCGCCGCCCATGCGCGACCCTTTGCCGCCCCAGTAGCGCGAGACCACCAGCTCATTGAAGAGATCTCGATCAATCACGGCAACATAGTACCGAGTGGCGCTTTCCCAGCGGATCGGCACCTGATAGTCGACGTTCAGCGTCATAGCTTTGAAACCTCGAAAACTGCGTCTATTGCCCGGCCGTTCCAGTTGTATTCCAGATAGGCGGCATGCAGACAGTCTCGCAGTATCCCGGTGCGCAGGGCTGCCAAACATTCGCCTTCGGGATTACGAACAGAGGGATAGAGGATGCCAGGACAGCCTTCACTTCTGAGCTTGCGGCCGATGTCCTGGGTATGGCCATAGTTGTCTGGATCGATGATGAGAGGATCGCTGAGCGCAGCTAGTCGCAGGTCTGCAGCCTCGCCCTCTACCTCTACCGAGTAGAGCCGCATCTGAAGACGCATGGCGGATTCATTGGTGGCGCCCATGAACAAAGCCGAGTGGTAACAGGTTTCAGCAATGGCGGTTTTCTTGTCATGGCCGCAATAGAAGACACCATACGTGCCATCGCTGAAACGGCTTCCTTGCGGATTGATGTGCGTGAAAGCCGCCATGATCGGGGTGCTGCCGTTGCCGAACAGACGCTCCTCGACGGGGACCAAACTGATTTCCCCCACTTCGTCGCGGATGCGATCGTTGGTCATCGCTTCCAGCGCATAGAGCGCGTCGAAATCCTCCGGACTCGCAACGCGTTCGAACAAGCTGATGGATGGAAAGCGTGAGGGGATGACGCGGTAGGCGGGATGCCAGTCAATCGCCGTGACGGGATAGCTCAAGCCCAGCCTCCGCGCCGAGCATCAAGGTACTGGCGCACGGCCAACAGGTCGCCTGTATTGCCCCCAAGCATGCGATCCAAAGCACTTTTTCCACCGAACAACGGGGCCGTATTGGCTTTCTTGATCCATGCGTCGGCCACCGTCGTATCCGGCAACAGGATTTGCAGGGACTTGTAGATGCCCAGGATGTAAGACAGACGCTCCAGGGTATCCCGCTTCAGATCGGTGGTTTCCGGCGCTGACTTCCATTTGAAGTAAGTGGAGCGGCCAGGAGCGCCCAGCAGCACCATCTGCTCTTCGGTATTCAGGCCCCAGCTATGGGTGATGTTGAAAAATGCACGCAGACCGGCGGCTGAGATGGACTTATTGGCCGGAGGGGCGCTTGCGTGTGTGGCACGACCCAGGGAAGACATAGATTCTCCTTAATACGGTGACGTCCCATGCCAGAATAGTCCATTAATGGACTACTTGCACGTAATTATCCACATCCGGATGTTACAACTGGATCATCCCAACTTCTTCGCAAGATCCTCGGCCTTCAGGTGTGTGTAGCGCTTGAGCATGCTCAAGGTCTTATGGCCGGTGATGCAGGCCACTTCCATGCTGTCAAATACGCCTCGCTCGAAAAGCCGTGAGGTGGCTTCGTGTCGAAGGTCATGGAAGCGTAGATCTGCGATCCCGGCGCGGCCACATGCCCGGCGCCAGGATTTATTGAAGCTGTCGGTACCTCGCCACCAATAGAAGACGCGGCCGCTGATATGCAGCGGTAGGCTGCGCAGTTCGTCGAGCACAGCAACCGCTGCAGTCGAAAGCGGTACGGAGCGAAACGCATCTGCGTTCTTCGTGCGTTGCTTCAGTCCATCTCGCCGCTCGATGCCTCGCAAGGTCATCACTCGGCGTGACTGGTCCACATCCGACCAGCGTAGCGCCAGCAACTCACCTAGACGGCCGGCTGATTCGATTGCAAGCCGCACGATTGCCGACAGGTGCGGAGAGCACTCGGCAAGAAGGCGTTCCAGTTCCCCGGCGGCAAGCCGCCGATCCCGTGCATCGTCGGAAACCGGCCTGCTAACCATCGCACAAGGGTTTGCTGGCAACGGAATCCCCCACTCTTTTCCGGCCAAGTCGATCATGCGGGAAAGCAGGCCGAGACGCTGGCGTACGGTCGAAGCGCTGACTTCGCGCAGTTGAGCGTCCCGATATGAGGCGATCAACTTCGGCGTAACAGCGGCAAGCGCATATTTCCCGAAGTTGGAGTCCAGGGCGGTCAGTGCCCCGTTGATCCAGTTCGCCCGCTTCATCGGCAGCACATCGGATCGGTAGCGCGCGATGAGATCGGAGATGCAGGTGCGCTCCGCTTCACCGCGGGGCAGATGGATACCTTGATCAAGCTCGCGCTCGATCGCCCGCGCCCAGCGCTCCGCATCTTTCCGAGACTCGAATGTCTTCGAGTGCGCCGGATAGCCCTGGCGCCGTACCTGGGCTTGCCACTGATATTCCCCGCGCTTCCGAATCGTCGCCATTCCGCCCTCGCTGTGACATTGCTGTGACATATATTCTATATAAGTCCTTCCATCCCTGCTTCTACGCGGGTTCTGCTTCGTATTATGCCCCCCTCCTAAGGGGAGGGTCACACGTTCGATTCGTGTCGGGGGCGCCAAATAAATCTGCATGTAAGTGTACGTGTAAGCGTTTTTCTTCAATGCGGCTCATTTGGTCGCCTGTCGGCGACGCCCATGAACGCCTCACCTTGTCGTACTGATCACGGCGGAGCCGTCAGACACTCGCCAGTCGTTCCACCGTGTCCGGGTAGCGCTCGACTAATCGAATCAACAATGCGGCCTGGGCATTGGGCCGGGCGCGGCCTTGCTCCCAGTTTTCCAGGGTGCGCGGGTTGGTGCGCAGGTAGCGGGCCAGCACGGGGCGGGAAAGATTCAGCCGCTCGCGTAGGGCAATCAGTTCATCGGCGGTCACATCCGGCGCGGGCCTGGCTTCAACCTCATGGGTGCGCAGGGTGCGCTTGCCGGCGCGCACTTCGGCCAGGGCGTCGAAGCCCTCGGCAATCTCGGCAAACAGGTTCCGTTTTTTCATCGTCTCGCGTCCAGTTCACGTTTCAGCATCGACCTGAGCAAGTCCTTTTCTTTCGCGCTCAAGTCGTCCATTTCACCCTTGTTGTAGAGGGTGTACAGCCAGAATTGCCGGCCGGCTTCCCACCAGAAGTAGATAACCCGCAACCCTCCACGCTTGCCCTTGCCGCGTCTCGGGTCTGGCTGGCGCAGCTTGCGCAAGCCTCCGGTGCTTTCGATAACGTCGCCCTTCTCCGGGTTGGTCATCAGGTCGTTTTGCAGGGCGCGAAAACCTTCGTCATCCAGATAGTCGGGCCGGTAGCGGGCGAAGGCGGGCAGTTCAACGAACAAGGCTTTCATGGGATAAATATACGCAAGTTGCGTTTATATTGGTAGGTCACGCTTTCACCAGTCGCAAGCCGGCTTGCTCTTCCTTCGGCTGTTCGATGCCGGCCCGTTCCAAAATCCATGCCTCAAGCTTGACGTGCCACATGCGCAACAGGTCAAGCGGCCGGCGGTGGTAGTGCTTCTCGGCAATGGCGGATGGCTTGTGGCCCATGATTTGCGCGACGATGCCGACCGGCGTTTCCGTCCATTCGGCCAGGGTGCCGAAGCTCCGGCGCAGGGCGTGCAACTACAAGTGCGGCAGCCCGGCGGCGGTCAACGCCTTGACGTGCTGGATGCGTGGTTCCTGGAGCCTGCCTGATGCGGCAGTGGTACTGCTGAACACCCAGGGTGACGGCATCCAGTGGGCAAAATCGTTTTCTACTTTCTTGCCTCTGACGACACGAAACTTGGGAGGGTGCGTTTCGTTTAGGCGCTTCAGTCCAGTGAGCGAACTGGAGACGAAGGGTGTTAATGGGATGGTCCGCTCCCCTTCCACCTTGTCGTGAATGCTAAGAGTCTTCCACTGGAAATCGACACCACCCCAAGTCAAGTCGACCAATTCTACGCGGCGGGTGAAGTGGACTGTTCGTTGAACATCTACGTGGCCTGGAACGAGGTTTACTTTGAATTAACCTTATAGACGCCCCCGGCACTCGACCGCATACTTGCCGCACCCACAAGAATTACACGGCGCAGGTGATCAGCTTCCCCCCACCACAGCAGAGCAATTTCAGCTTCCTCCGGGAGCATGATCCGCTATTGCTCCAGCTCTGCGCGGCGACGGAACGCAATTTCCATGACGACACCAACACCAGCGTCATCAAGCTGCGGCAGTTTGGTGAAGCAGTGGTGCGGCATCTCGCGGCGGTGTTCAACCTGGAAGCTCGCCTCGCCAGCGCCCGCGCTCGGGTCGCCAGCCTCATCCCCGCCACTCTGGCCAATGCCTTCCGTGGCGGCAAGTTGGTGGCGCAAGACCCGAACGACGAACCCGCCGCCGTCCTGCTCGAACGCATCCGCGCCGAGCGTGCCGGAAAACCGCCAACCTCACGAACCCGGCGCGGGCCGGTCAATGCTGGCTGAGCGGCCATACCCTTTCCTGATTAAGCCAGTGGAGTCATCGATGGATTTTCTTGCGTCGTATTGGAACGTGATCGTCACTGGGGCGATCCTGGCGGTCATCGCCTTTGCTTTCGTCACCCGCTTCGTGCAGCCGGCGCGCCGGATCGGCCGCGAGCTGGATGCCACCATTGCAAAGCTGAGCCAGATCAAGCGGGAGGTGGGTACCCATGTCACCCATCTGGACCGCATCGCCGAGGAGGTGATGCGGGGTGCCACCCTGTCCCACTGCTGGAGCGAATTCCGCGAGACCCTGCACGGCCAGACCGGGATCAACAGCCAGGGCCAGGAGGCGGTGGTGCGTTACCGGGCCAGCGCCCTGGCGGAGACTTTCTTCACCGACCAGGCCCTGGTGGAAACTCCGCTCCAGACCGAGTTCTACAAGCACCTGCCGGGCATCCTTACCGGCATCGGCATCATCGGCACCTTTACCGGCCTGATCCTCGGTCTGGTCCATTTCGAGGTAACGACCAATGCCGATCAGGTGCGGCAAAGCCTGGCCGGGCTGATCCAGAATGTGGGCCATGCCTTCGTCGTCTCGGCTTCCGCCATCGCCCTGGCGATGCTGGCCACCTGGGTGGAGAAGTCCCTGGTGACCCGGCGTTACCGTCAGGTGGAGGAGTTGTGCGTCCTCATCGACAGCCTGTTCGATGCCGGCGCCGGTGAGGAATATCTGGCGCGTCTGGTGCAGGCGTCGGAGACATCCGCCACCCAGGCTATTCAGATCAAGGATGCCCTGGTGGCGGACCTGAAGGCGGTGCTGGCGGAACTGACCCACCAGCAGATTTCCGCCTATGCGGTGCAAAACCAGAAGTTGTCGGATTCCATGGCGCGCACGTTCTCGGAAAGCCTGAAGGAGCCGATCACCCGGATTTCCGAAGCGGTGGAACGGGTGTCCGGCAACCAGGGCGACGCGGTGAACCGGATGCTGACCGATGTGCTGGCGAGCTTTTCCAGCCAGATGCAGGAAATGTTCGGCGGCCAGCTGAAGGGCATGAACGAGGTGCTGTTGCAGACTTCGCAATCCATCCAGGCGGCCTCGGCCAGGTTCGACCAGTTGGCGGCCAACATGCAGGATGCCGGCCAGGGCGCGGTGGCGCGGATGGCCGAACGCATGGAAACCCTGGTGGGCAGTCTGGAGGCGCGCCAGGAGGTGATGAATGGGCGCATGGCGGAATTCGTCGAGCAGATTCGCCAGGCCGTCGATGGCTCCCAGGCCGAATCGGCGGAAAAGACCCGAACCATGCTGGCGGAACTGGGCAACCAGGTGGTGGCGGCGGTGAACCAGTTGGAGCAGCAGTCGAAGCAGGCGGCGGCGGGCCACGAGGCGCAGGTGGACAAGATGGAGGGCCAGTTGGACCGCTTCCTGAAGATGACGGAAGTGGTGGTGACCCGCTACCAGCGCGAGACTGGCGAGAAGTTGCAGAGCAATCTGGACGAACTGGGCAACAAGACCAGCGGCCTGTTGGCGGCCTTGCAGGAACAGGGCACCCAGGCCGCCAGCGCCCACGCGGCGCGCCAGGCCGAGTTCAGCCAGCAGGCTGAGACGGTGCTAAGCAAGCTCGCCGATGAGGTGGAAGTGCTGGCGGGCAGCGTGCAACTGGCGAGCCAGGCCATGGAGACCTCGGTCGACCAACTGGCCGCCACCACCCGGGACAGTGTGGAGCGCATGAATGCCGGCGCCGACACTCTGAACACCGCCGCCGTCACGCTCAGCCAGGGGCTGGACGGGATGCACGTGGCGGCCACTGGCATCGCCGGCAGCAGCGACAAGCTGGCCACAGCGTCCGCCAACATGCTAGAGGCGTCGGACACGGTTGAGGGGGTGATGGATGAGTACCGCGCCACCCGGGACAGTTTTGCCGGCATCGTCGAGAACCTGCGCGGGGTGATCGATAACGCCCGCAAGGAAGCCTCCATGACCAGCGCCATCGTCACGCAACTGACTGCCGCCACCGACAAGCTGACCGCCGCGCAGCAAAGCGCCGACGATTATCTCGATGGTGTTTCCGACGTGCTGGCCCAGGCTCATACCAGTTTCGCCGAGAACGTGGAGAAGACCCTGCGGGTCGGCAATGCGCAGTTCCACAAGGAGTTGTCGGAAGCGGTCAACCGGCTCAAGGGCGCCATCCAAGAACTGGGCGACACTCTGGATGCCGTGGCGGTGAAGGGGTAATCCGCCATGCTAGGTATGCGTTTGCCGAACCGGCGGAAGGTGCGGGAGGACGGTGAAAAGCCGTTCTGGATTTCGTTTTCCGACCTGATGTCGGCCCTGATGGTGCTGTTCCTGGTGGCGATGACAGTGGCTCTGCTGGCGGTGACCCATGAAATATCCGAGGCCGAGAAGCAGAAGGCGGAGCGAGACAAGGACATCGACGACCTGATGCAGCGTATCCAGGTCATCACACGGGACTTCCCCGGCGTTTCCGTTCATGGCCGCTCGGTGGACTTCGGCGACCGCGCTCGGTTCGACACCGCCAGCCACCGGCTCAATCCGGAACAGGCGCAATTGTTGCGGGCGGTGGTGCCGAAGATCCTGGAAATCGCCCGCGATCCGCTGGGCCAGAAGTGGATCAAGCGGGTGATCGTGGAAGGCTTCGCGGATCAGCGCGGCACCTACCTGAATAACCTCAACCTGAGCCTGCAACGCTCCGAACGGGTGTTGTGCGCCCTCCTGGCCCCAGGTTCAGGCGATGCCGTGTTGCAAGACGAGGACCGCCTGCTGATCCGGGAAATGTTCCTGGTGGGCGGCTCGTCGTTCAATTCCCTCAAGGCCAGTCTCGCCGAGAGCCGCCGCATCGAACTCAGGCTGGAGTTCCTCGACATCGGCGAGAACCGCCAGGCCTCTCCGCCCCTGCCCCTGGACGTGGACGCAAGATGCCCGCTCGACTGAACCCCGCCCTGGAACGCCTGCGCCAGGGTCTGGCCGTCACTCAGGCGCGGCACTTCCAGCACGACGAGCGCTGGGGCGCCCCGGAAGCGATGAGCCAGGCCCTGCGAGCGGTGTGCAAGGCGTTCGATTCGGCGGAAGTGGAAACCGATGAGCGATCCAGCACCCGGGCGTTGATCCGATTCAAGGAAACCGGGCGCTTCGCTAATTTCATCGAGTTGAAATACGGTTGTTTTGGGCTGGGGTTGCCGATCAAGGCCGGACGCGGAACCTGGTCGGTGTTCGGCGATGAGGCGTTGCTGCGACGGCTGTTGAAGCTGGTGGATGTGGAACAGAAGCAGCCGCGCCGTTTCCGGAAGTGCTTTCAGGGCCTGATGCACAGCTATTTCAGTTATCCACTGTTTGACGAGCAGGTCGAGACCACCGCCAATAACTGGAAGATCCTGCAGCGCTATCTGGGCAACCACCTGGACAAGGCGCTTGCCGTACCCAAGCCCCCGACCTGGCTGGCGACCCTGCACAAACACCTCAACCTGCTGACGGCCAGGCCGTGCCAGCCCTATGCCGCCGAATTGATGAACGGCAGCAAGAAGATGCTGGCGCAAGCGGCCGAAGGCATCGGCATCGGCGCGACGTCCTGGGTCTGGCAGGAGGCGATCAAGACAGCCGTCCGCGAGGTATGCGCGGTGGCCATGGATGACGCTTATCGCGGCAAGGTCGCTTCCATGCTCGATCTTCTGGATGACGAGACCGAGGGCAGGCCGAGCGTATCCGTGATCCAGGATTGCCTGGCGATGCTGTTGGTGCGCTATGTGAAATGCGCCGACAGGCCCGAGCATCCCCGCCTGCGCGACCTGGCGGTACAGCACATCGGCAACCCCTGGATGCATCGCGCCGCCTGGGATGCCCAGGTCAGGAATGACTCCGCGCGAAAAATGGTGGATGGATGGCTCAAGCGCCGCCTGATCACCGACTTCTTCGCCTTGCTCTCGGAAGACGGTGCGGCCGACCAGCGCCGTCTCAATTATTGGCTCCGGTTCGAGCCGGTGATCGAGGACATGTGGTTTGCGCTGGGATCGCATGCGCGCTACGCGGACACTTCGGATTTTCGCGAAATGCGCAAGCGCATGGAGGGGCGGTTGCATTACCTGAGCGGCCAGGGGTCGCCGTTCAACAATGCCTTCCTGATGAAGATCGGCCCCTTTCTCGTCGTCGAATTCGGCGTGACCGGGAATGCCACCTACATCTTCAACGCCGGTGATTCCGGGATCAATTTCGCGAAGCGGGAAATGAGCACATCCAGCCTGAAAGGGCACAGCCATGTCGGCCGGCTAATACACATGTCCAGTTGGGAAGACACCTTCGACCAGTGGCTCTGCCCCAGGATAGGCTGGCACCCGGAAACCGGCATTCAGCCGGTGGTGGCCAAGCCAACCCCGCCTGTGCGGTCCTCCCCATCCACCGCCGCCAATAGGTTCGCTCAAGCGCGGTCGGCCAAGCCCGACGACAGCCAGCAGGTGATCGATTTGCTGCGCGAATTGAATCTGGAATACGAGGACAACCGGCGCAAAGGGGGGGCCTTCTGGATCAAGACCGGAGACACCAACATCATCCTGAATGACCGCCTGAAGCGGATGGGATTCAGGCATACGGCCGGCAAGGGCTGGTGGAGGGAATGAGCATGTTCGGCAATTTATTCAACAAAACGGGCCGCACCCAACAAACGAACGCGGCCGAAGTCATCCGCACATTCGACGACAGCGGCATCTGCTATGCCAGGACATCCGGCTCCGTCAGCGAATGGCTGGACGCCCCCCACGCTTCCGGCTCCCACGCCGCGCTTGGCGCCCTGCTCGCCCAGTTGCTCGACGAGGGCTACGGCGCCTGCACGCCGGAACAGATGCATCTGCCCTGGGTCGAGGTGTATCGGCTGCTGCGGGACGAGGCCTATGCCCATGGCCTGCACCTGCTCGATCTGCCGCCGACAGGCGGGCTGCGCCCGGTGCTGAACAGCCGGGGCAGTCTGTCCGACCCGGATTTCTCGATCATGGTCAGCGGTTGGGTGGACCAGGCTGGCGCGCCCTTGCCCGCGCCGAAACTGACGGGCGCGGTCGCGACCGTCGCCGGCAAGGCGATGTTGCTGGAGGCCGCGGCCTGGCATCTCCTGGGCAAGGTGGCCGCCTTCCACCAGCGTCCAGCGGCGCTACGGAACCCCGAGCATCACCGCAGAACCTGGGGAGAGATGCGCAAGGATGCCCAGACCGTACACGCCCCCCTGTCCGATTTCCTGCGGAAAACCATCGTCCTGACCCCGGACAAGCTGCGCCTGGACCTGCGCAAGGCGGGCGAGGGGGAAGCCAAGACGGTGGAGGTCTCGCCCATGTTCGCGGAGGCGCCCGCGCGCTGGCTGGAAATGTTCGATCGCCTGCCCGGGGTGCCGGAACGCTATGAAATTCCCGACGGCCAGGAACTGGTGCATGTGGTGGTGGCGCCGGAGGTGCGCACCGTCCTTGGCGAGATCAAGCGCATGCCCGGACGGCGTGTTTCCGGCAGCCGGGCGGAGGCCTTCGTGCGCAATCCCTTCGCCCTGCTGGGCGAGGATGCGGCGAAGGTGATCGACGCGGAGGACTTCGAGCAGGCGCGAGAAGCGGCGAACCTGGGGTTCCAGCGCTTCATCCCCGCCGTGCGGCGCAATGGCGACGGCCGTATCGAACAGGTGATGCTGCAAGTCGAGCAGATCAACGACGGCGCGCAGCAGCAAGAGGCATGCGTTTTCACCACGCCGGAATCCCTACAGCGCTTCGTCGACAAGCTGGCCGAACGCATGGCCCGGGATGCGCAATGCTGCTTCTGGGAGGGCTACGAACTCGAAATCCTGGGTGACACGCCTGTTCACCTGGAGCAGTTGCGCCAAGCCTTGGACGAATGGTTGGCGCCGCAGCGCCTGTCGGTGGCGGAGGTGTTCGACCTGTCCCGCTATTCCGAGCGGGTGGAAGGTATCGGCAAGGAGAAGGATTTCTACTCGCCCTTCATCGCCCGCAAGGACGATGGAGAGGGCTGGTTCCCGGACAACGTGCTGTTCGGCTTCGACCTCAAGGCGGAATCCGGCAAGCGCGCGGTCAAGGTGCCGATGGACGTTTCCCGGGTGGTGGAACTGTCCTTCCTGGTCGCGGAGGCGATCAAGTCCGGCAAGGCCAGCGTGACCATCCCCGGATGCCCGGAACCAGTGCCACTTCAGGACGCGCGGCAACTGCTGGCGACGTTCCAGAAGGCGCTGGACAAGGTAAAACAGGGCGACTTCACGCCGGGCGAAGACGACAAGCCACAGTATGTGGAACGCCAGCACCTGGTGGTGAAGGCGAACATCGACACACTGGATTACGCCGAGGACAGGAGCGGCCGGTTGTGGCACAACCCGGACACACCGCCGGACCTGCCCGCCACCCTGAAACCGGGCATGCAGTTGAAGGCGCACCAGCGCACCGGCCTGAGCTGGCTGCAACACCTGTGGCGCCTCTCCCCTTCCTATTGCCGGGGGTGCGTCCTGGGGGACGACATGGGCCTGGGCAAGACCATCCAGCTTCTGTCGTTCATCGCCCATTGTCTGGAAAGTGATGCAGAACTCGATCCCATTCTGGTGGTGGCACCGGTGGCCCTGCTGGAGAACTGGAAGGAGGAAATCGACAAGTTCTTCGTCGCCGGGACCATGCCGGTGCTGACCCTCTACGGCAAAAGCCTGGCGGAGAAACGCCTGCCCAGGAATCAGTTGGACCAGGAACTGGTCCAGCAGGGCATCACCCGGTTACTGAGGCGTGACTGGCTGGGCGATGCTCGGGTAGTGCTGACAACCTACGAGACCCTGCGTGACCTCGAATTCGCCCTCGCGGCCCAGCGCTGGGCCATCATGATCTGCGACGAGGCGCAGAAGATCAAAAACCCCAATGCGATGGTGACCCGAGCGGCGAAGAAGCAGAATGTCCGTTTCCGCATCGCCTGCACCGGCACGCCAGTGGAAAACACCCTGACCGACCTGTGGTGTCTGTTCGATTACGTGCAGCCGGGTTTGCTGGGCTCCCTGAACCAGTTCGGCCGGCAGTACCGCAAGCCGATCGAGGCGGAAACCGAGGAAGAAAAACAACGGGTCGAAGAGTTGCGGGAGATCATCAAGCCGCAATTGCTGCGGCGTGAGAAAAAGGACGTCGCGCGCGACCTGCCGAGTAAATTGGTGGATGCCAGTTGCCGAACCCTGCCGATTTCCGCCAAGCAGCGCGCCCTCTACGGCCAGACTCTGGCTGCTTTCCAGCAGCGGGAGGAAAGCGATCATTCCGCCCACCTCGGCCTCCTGCAATTTCTCCGGCGCCTGTGTTCCGACCCCATGGTGGAGGACGAATATGCGGCCGACCGCGCATCCGTCGCCGAAATCCTGGCGCATTCCCCGAAGATGGCCTGGCTGCTGCAGGCCTTGCGCGAGGTCCAGACCAGGAACGAGAAGGCCATTGTGTTCTGTGAGTTCCGCGACCTGCAGCGCACCCTGCAACGTTGCATCGCCAGCACATTCGACATGCAGGTGGACATCATCAATGGCGACACCTCCGCCGCAGCCGACCACGCCACCAGCCGGCAGAAGCGCATCCGCGCCTTCCAAGAACAACCCGGCTTCGGCACCATCGTTCTGTCGCCCCTCGCGGTGGGCTTCGGAGTCAACATCCAGGCCGCCAACCACGTCATCCACTTCACCCGCACCTGGAACCCGGCCAAGGAGGATCAGGCCACGGATCGGGCTTACCGCATCGGCCAGACCCGCGACGTGACGGTCTACTACCCGGTCATCGTGGCCGACGACTTTGTGACCTTCGACCAGAAGCTCGACCAGTTGCTGGACTGGAAGCGCGGTTTGTCCCAGGACATGCTGAATGGCAGCGGCGAATTGTCCGTGGCCGATTTCGTCGATCTGCAAGCGCCGTGAGGGAACACGCTGGTCAGTGCCATTTCGCCGCGAAGGAGGCTGAGCACGCTATGGCTTGTTTACCGGCCCTATGTCGTTTGGCCTGGAAGTTGACATGACGACCACAGCCGCGGGCAAAAACTGAGCGGGTTCTCCTGCTGGGCAACGAGTTGGCTTTGCGGGTGCCGTCAAGGGCGGGCGCAGCCCATTGAAGTGGGCCTTAGACGACACCCACAATGCCAACTCACTCGAGGACTTTGGATTGGTTGCGGCCTTTTGCAGCCAACCCGCCCCCGAGCCCGTCCGGCAACGAGGACTCCCCCGCCATCGAGGGCGGGGGGGGTGGGGGAAACCCAACTGTTCGCCTCATCCACCATCGATACCAAGGCGTCAATTTCCACTGGAAACGGCATAGAGCTTAGGGCGAACAACAGCCCGTATTCGCCCGAGCGTGCCCTGGAAATCGTGTGCTGGATTCAGTTTCATCAGGTGACGCTGCATCAGCGCCAAGCCGCCAGCGGCCTCTCAACCATGACCCAAGAGCAGAAGGAGTTGTTCGACACCGTCGACCTACCCGAGCCCGGGTCCAAAGCCTTGTAGTGACAATTCTGGATGTGCGTTTCCATATAAATCGATGTGTTACAAATTTATCTGTCGAACTCGGGATACCCCGCCATTCACGTTTGCCGAACCCCATACTTGTGGCGTTGCCAGCGGTATCGACTCACTCCAGCGCCCACCATCATCCTGCCAGGCGCACCAAATCATTCAAGCCATTATCCGGCATCGCCAGCGCCTGTCCGCCCACTCAAGCCAGGACCACTCCGATCAGCGCGCCGATCAAGCGCGCGGTCAGTCCATGGCGGTCCCGATCCGGGTTGTATTCGACGATTTCCAGGCAGCGCAGCCCAGGCTCGCGCGCCAGCCGGCGCAGACCGTTCAGCACCTCGCTCGCTTCCAGGCCCTGGGGTTCCGGGGTGCCGACACCGGGCGCCGTGGCCGGGTCGAGCGCGTCCAGATCGAGCGAGATGCCGAAGCCTGCGGGCGCGCCGGAGACGATGGCCATGGCCTCGGCGAAGGCGGCCTGGAAGCCGCGCTGTTCGATTTCCTCCTGCCCGATCACACGCACATGCATGCTCGCCAGGAAGTCGGATTCCTCCGGTTCGAAGCTGCGCGCGCCGAACACCACGGTATGCGCCGGCAGCAGTTGGCCGCCGGGCAGGCCGGGTTCGAGCAGGCGCTTGTCGCCGCGCCCCAGCAGGAAGGCCAGCGGCATGCCGTGGATGGCGCCGGAATAGCTGGTTTCCTGGGTATGACTGTCCAGGTGGGCGTCGATCCAGAGCAGTCCCATCGGCGCGCCGGCATGGCGCGCCACACCGCTCCAGGTGCCGACGGCAATGGAATGATCGCCGCCGAGCACGACCGGAAACGCTCCCGCCAGCAGAGCCTGTTCGACTTCGTCGGCGAGATGGCGGCAGAGGCCGGCGATACGCATCGCCGGCGTATGGCTCGGGTCGTCGGAAGCGAACAGCGTGCGGCCCCAGTCGACGTCCGGATGGCGCCCCAGTTCGCGCCAGGCCTGGGAATGGTGAAACGCGACCGGGCCGTCCTTGCAGCCGGCATCCCGGGCGCCCAGGCCGCTGGCCGCGCCGATGACACGGAGAACTCTTTGCATGGTTCCCACTATAGATGGGCGTTTCGCGCGCGAACGACGTGTTCGCCGCGTGTGGCCGAATCAACCCCGCGCCGAGCGCGCCAGCTTGGCCGGGAGGAATTCGCGCGTGGTGGCGTAGCCGAGATCGAACAGCGTGTGCTTCTGCTCCTGGCTCATGTTGAACTCCAGCGGCGACATGCCTTCGGTCTCGATCAGCACGGTGTTCAGCCAGAGCGCTTCGGACAGGTATTCGCGCGAGATCGTGCTCATGAAGGTGCGCACCAGCATGAACATGTAGTCCGCCACCGGCAGGATCTTGCGCGCGGGATGGGCGGCGGCGATGCGCTTGTCGCGCAGGCGGAAGCAGACCACCGGGGTGCGGTCGCCGGCCCAGTCCTGGAACAGGCTGTCCTCGGCGAGGATGCTGCCGTCCACCAGGATGTGCTCGCCGTGGTGGTGGAAGGGGAACAGCAGCGGGATCGAGATCGAGTAGAGCACCGCGCGCGCCACCGGCAGATCGGGACTGTTTTCGCGATTGAACACCACCGGCCGGCCGGAGCGGACATCGGTGGCGACCACATGCAGGTTCTTGTCGACATCGCGAAAGCGGGCGCCGCCCAGTTGCGCATCCATCCAGTGCTCGAAGCGCTTGCCGGTGGAGAGGCCGCCATGCAGGAGCAGGTTGGTGAGGGAATAGCCGCGATAGTCGGCGAAATTCACCTCGCGCAGGATGTCCTGGATCTCCGCCATCGGCCGGCCGACGGCGACCAGGGAGGCCACCGTGCTGCCGCCTGAGACGCCGACGATGTGGTCGTAGTCGATGTCCATGTCGGCCAGGGCGGTGAGGACGCCGACATGCGCCGCCAGGCGGGTGCCGCCACCGGCCAGGACGGGGACGATGCGTTGCGGAACGGTCACGGGAGCACTCCTCCATTGATTCGCCGGCATGATAATGCCTGCATGCGGCTCGCCATCGAACATCCCTGGAATCTCACCCCCCGCGAGGCCATCGCACTGCAAGGCGAACTGGCCGCGCGGGTGGAAACAAATGATCGCCTGCCGGATCCCATTCGAACCGTGGCGGGGGTCGATGTCGGCTTCGAGGAGGCGGGGCGGACCACCCGCGCCGCAGTGGCGGTACTGGATTTTCCCGCGCTCTCCCTGCTGCATCAGCGCATCGCCCGCCTGCCCACCCGCTTCCCCTATGTGCCCGGCCTGCTCTCCTTCCGCGAACTGCCGGCGGTGCTGGAGGCGCTGCGCCAACTCCCGGCCCTGCCGGACCTGATCCTCTGCGACGGCCACGGTCGCGCGCATCCGCGCCGTTTCGGCATCGCCTGCCATCTCGGTGTGCTGCTCGACCGCCCGAGCATCGGTGTCGGCAAGACGCGACTGCTCGGAAGCCATGACGATCCCGGCCCGGACAGGGGAGACTGGGCGCCGTTGCTGGACAAGGGGGAAGTGATCGGCGCGGTGTTGCGGACGCGGCCGGGGGTGAAGCCCGTATTCATCTCGGGCGGGCATCGCGTCTGCCTGGAGACGGCCATCGCCCTGACCCTGGCTTGCACCCCGCGCTATCGCCTGCCGGAGACCACGCGCGCGGCGCACAGGCTGGCGTCGGGCTGAATGGCCCGGGGCGGGACTATGACAGCCGGTTGGCCAAGCGCGCGAACTCCGCCACCGAGAGGGTCTCGCCACGGCGGACCGGGTCGATGCCGAGTTCCTCGAACACGGCGTCGTCGACCAGGCCCTTGAGGGTATTGCGCAGGGTCTTGCGCCGCTGGCCGAATGCGCGCGCCACGACATCGGCGAAGACGCGCGCATTCCGGTAGGGCACCTCCGCGAGCGACAGCGGCAGCAGGCGGACGATGGCGGAATCGACCTTGGGTGGCGGCCGGAAGGCGCCCGGCGGCACCACGAACATCTTTCGCACCTGGAAGCGCGCCTGCAGCATCACCGAGAGGCGACCGTAGTCGGGCGTATCGGGGGCGGCGGCCATGCGGTCGACCACTTCCTTCTGCAACATGAAGCACATATCGCGGATCAGCCCGGCGGACTCGGCCAGGTGGAACAGCAGCGGCGAGGAGATGTTGTAGGGCAGGTTGCCCACCACCCGCAGCCCCTCGCCGAACTGGACAAAGTCGAATTCGAGCGCGTCGGCCTGGTGGATGGTCAGGCGTTCGCCGGGAAATTCTTCCTTCAGGCGGGCGACCATGTCGCGGTCGAATTCCACCACGTGCAGATGCTTCAATGTTTGCAGCAGCGGCCGGGTGAGGGCGCCGGGACCGGGGCCGATCTCCACCAGGGTGTCATCCGCCCGCGGGTGGATCGCGGCGACGATGCGGTCGATGTAGTGCTGGTCGACGAGAAAATGCTGGCCGAGCGATTTCTTGGCCTTGGGCAGGGGAGAGAGACTCATAGCGACGCCCCCGCGCCATGTTGCAAGCGATGTGCGGCCATCTCGCGCGCCTTGTCCACCGCCGCGCGCAGACTGCCGTCGCGGACACGCCCCTGGCCGGCGAGATCGAGGGCGGTGCCGTGGTCCACCGAGGTGCGGATGATGGGCAGGCCCAGGGTGATGTTGACACCCTTGCCGAAACTGGCGTGCTTGAGCACCGGCAGCCCCTGGTCGTGATACATGGCGAGCACGGCGTCGGCCCGCTCCAGGGACTTGGGCTGGAACAGGGTATCGGCGGGCAGGGGCCCGAGCAGCCGCATGCCCTGGCCGCGCAGCGCCTCCAGCACCGGCGCGATGACTTCGATTTCCTCGCGCCCGAGGTGGCCTCCCTCGCCCGCGTGCGGATTCAGTCCGGCCACCAGGAGAGTGGGGTCGACGACGCCGAAATCGCGGCGCAGGGAGGCGTGCAGGATGCGCAGGGTCTCCGCCAGCGATTCGCGGGTGATGGCGGCGGCCACGTCCTTCAGCGGCAGATGCGTGGTGGCCAGCGCCACCCGCATGCCGCCGCCTTCCAGCAGCATCACCACGCGCGGGGTGTCGGTCAGCTCCGCGAGAAATTCGGTGTGGCCGGTGAACGGGATGCCCGCCTCGTTGATCACACCCTTGTGCACCGGGCCGGTGACCATGCCGGCAAACTCGCCGTTGGCGCAACCCATCACCGCCCAGCGCAGGGTTTCCAGCACGTATTCGGCGTTGCCCGGGTCGGGCCTGCCCGCTTGCACCGGCACGGCGACCGGCATGTGCGCGACGCTCACCGGCGCGTCCAGACCGATCTCATACGCCGGCGCGGCGAAAGGCAGGCCGAGTTGCGCCGCCCGCGCGACCAGAACGTCGCGGTCGGCGAGGATGACCAGGCGCCCCGGCGGCGGTGATTGCGCCAGCAGCACACAGAGATCGGGGCCGATGCCGGCGGGCTCACCGGCGGTGATGACCAGGGGTAGGGAGAGATTCGCGGCGGACATGGCCGGCGATGTTAACCCAGGCCTCCTCGTCCAACCGGCGGAACTTTGTCGCAAAGCAGCATTTTGCCGCGTGGGCTGCGAGAATGTCGGCTCGTCCCAACCATCGCGAAATCCGGTTTCGCTGTTGCCCACGAACTGGACCGCGCCCGCCCATGCATCGACCCCATCCCGCCCTGTTCATCGGCCACGGCAATCCGATGAACACCCTCGAAGACAACAGCAACAGCCGCGCCTGGCGTGACTGGGGCAAACGCCTGCCGCGACCGCGCGCGATCCTGGTCATCTCCGCGCACTGGGAGACACGGGGCGTAGCCGTAACCGCGATGCCCTGCCCGCGCACCATCCATGACTTTGCCGGTTTCCCCACACGCCTGGCCGAGTTCATCTACCCCGCGCCGGGCGACCCCGATCTGGCGAGGCGGGTGGCGGCGTTGCTGGCACCGGAGCCGGTCGCGCAGAACCTGACATGGGGGCTGGACCACGGCGCCTGGTCCATCCTCGCGCATCTCTATCCCGGCGCCCACATACCGGTTGTGCAACTCGCTCTCGACAGCAGCCGCGACGCCGCCGCGCACCTCGCTCTGGCCCGCCGGCTGCGGCCCCTGCGTGACGAAGGGGTGTTGATTCTGGGCAGCGGCAACATCGTGCACAACCTGCGCCGCATGGACTGGCATCTACAGGAAGGCGGGTTTTCCTGGGCCTCCCGGTTCAACAATCGCGTGCGCAGGCTCCTGCTGGAACACGATGTGGAAGGGCTGTGCCGATTGGGTGATGAAGACGCCCGTCTGGCGGTGCCCACGCCGGAGCACTATCTGCCGCTGCTCTATGTGGCGGCGGTGCGGGATGATGGCGAATACCTGACGCTGCTCAACGACCACATCGACTATGGCGCCATCGGCATGCTCTCGGCCTGGGTCGGCCACATGAAGCCGGCACCGTGAGCCCTGGCAGCGGCGGACTCGGCGGCGGATTTCCCGGCTGGCTGGTGCTGCTGGGCGCGTTGACCGCGATCGGCCCCTTGTCCATCGACATGTACCTGGCGACATTTCCCGCGCTGGAACGGGAGCTGGGCGCCGGTCCGGGGAGCGCCGAGCTGACCCTCGCGACCTTTTTCATCGGCATGGCGCTCGGGCAATTGTTCTGGGGGCCGCTGTCCGACCGCTTCGGGCGCAAGCCACCGCTTTACGCCGGCCTGGCGCTGTTCACCCTGGCTTCGCTCGGCTGCGCCATGGCGGAGAGCATCCCCGCCCTGACCTTCTGGCGGCTGTTGCAGGCGCTGGGGGGGTCCGCCGGGATGGTGATCACCCGCGCCGTGGTGCGTGATCGCTGCGCCGCGCGCGAGGCCGCGCGGGCCTTCTCCATGCTGATCCTGGTGATGGGCCTGGCGCCCATCCTGGCGCCGATGCTGGGCGCCTGGGTCGGCGCCGCCTTCGGCTGGCGCGCGATCTTTCTGCTGCTCGCCGGTTTCGCCCTCGGCTGTCTGCTTATGGTTCACTTCGCTCTGACGGAAAGCCA
Source organism: uncultured Thiobacillus sp. (assembly GCA_964581195.1). GTDB lineage: Bacteria > Pseudomonadota > Gammaproteobacteria > Burkholderiales > Thiobacillaceae > PFJX01. Next base: position 25,859 of record CAZONS010000005.1, read on the forward strand.
CGATCGCCGGCATGAGCCCCCCTTGAGCCTGGCCCGCATGCTGCGTGGGTATGGCGGCCTGCTGGGAAATCGCGCATTCCTCGGTTACAGCCTCAGTGGCGGCTTGGCGATGGCGGGCATGTTCGCCTATATCGCCGGCTCACCGTTCGTCCTGATCCAACTGGGCGGCATCCCCAGCACGGATTTCGGCTGGGTCTTCGGCGCCAACGCGCTGGGCTTCGTCGCCGCCAGCCAGTTGAACGCGCGCGCGCTGAAAACCCGCGAGCCCAGCCGCCTGCTGCGCCACGCGCTTTGGTTGCCCGCCCTCTCCGGCGGCGGCCTGGCGCTCTGGGTGGCCTTGGCCGGATTCAGCCTGCCCGTGGCCATGCTCGGCTTTTTCCTTTATGTCTCCAGCCTGGGCTTCATCGTCCCCAATGCCAGCGCCAATGCCCTGGCGACGCACGGTCAGCAGGCCGGCACCGCGTCCGCGCTGCTCGGCGCCCTGCAGTTCGGCCTCGCCACGCTGGCCGGGGTGGGCATCAGTCAGTTGCACGATGGCGGCGCCATGCCCCTGGCCCTGCTGCTCGCCCTCTGCGGCGGCGGTGCCTGGGCCCTGCATCGCTGGCTGGTGCATCCCCAGGAATTGCGCCACATCGATCCGTCGCGCGGTACAGTCGGATCGAGCCCTAAGTAGGCGACATGCCATGAACCTCAAACCCCGCTTCCTCCTCCTCACCTGCCTGCTGGTCATCGCCTCGGCGGCCGCCGCCTGGTATGTCTCGCGACAACTCGCGGAAAACATCGTCGCGCATTGGGCCGTCCGCTACGCGGAGATGCAGGTGCTCTACTACAAGTCCCGCCTGCTGCAACCCCTCCTCCGGGAAATCGCGCTGTCGCGGCAACTGGCGAACTCCAAGGCGATCATCCGCTGGATGCGGCAGCCGGATGATCCGGACCTGACCCGGCAGGCCATCGCGGAAATGGAGAATTTCCGCGAAAACTTTGCCGACCACAGTTATTTCGTCGCCCACCTCGCTTCCGGCCGCTACTACCACAACAACGCCAGGAACGAGTTCGCCGGCAAGCAGTTCCGCTACACCCTCTCCCCCGACAAGGCGCAAGACCGCTGGTTCTACGACATCGTGAAACAACGGCGAGACATCCACATCAACGTCAACCCGGACGTCAACCTGGGCGTCACCAAGCTCTGGATCGACGTGCTGGTGCGCGATGGCGACACCATCCTGGGCGCCGCCGGCACCGGCCTGGAATTGACCGAATTCATCCAGACCTCGGTGGATCAGGCGCAGCCCGGCATCACCAGCCTGTTCGTGGATCACAACGGCGCCATCCAGGCGCACCGCGACGAACGACTGATCGACTACGCCAGCATCACCAAGGCCGCGAAGGAACAGAAAACCCTGGATCTGCTGTTCGATCGCCAGTCCGACCGGGACATGCTGTATGCCTCGATGAAGCAACTGCCCCGCCTGAACGACAAGGTCATCACCCATGCCATGGAAATCGATGGCAAGCGCTACCTGGCGGGGGTGGCCTATCTGCCCGAGCTCGACTGGTACGAGATCACGCTGTTCGATCTCGCGGCCCTGGTCCCCGTCAGCAGTTTCACGGGGATTTTCCTGGTTTACGGCATCACGCTGCTGGTGGCGCTGATGCTGTTCAATATCGTCCTCAACCGGCAGGTGCTGCGCCCCCTGAAAAAGCTGGACAACGCCATGCGCGCGACGGGCGACGGGCGACAGCTCGATGCCGCCTCGACCGGCGAAAGAAAGGGAGAAGTCGCCAGCCTCATCAACCATTTCCATCGTCTGGCCCGCGCGCAGTGGGACGCCCGCGTGGAACTCGAACAGAAGGTGATCGAACGCACCGAAGCGCTGGAGCGGCTGACGAAAACCGATCCGCTCACGGAACTGCTCAACCGCCGCGGCATGGATGAGCGGCTCGCCGCCGAGGTCCACCGCGCGCGTCGGGCCGACAGTCGTATCGGCCTGCTCCTGCTCGACATCGACCTGTTCAAGGAAATCAACGACCTGCATGGCCACACCAAGGGTGACGAAGCGCTCAAGGTCGTGGCCGCTGTGATTCTCGCCACGCTGCGTCCCTACGACAGCATCGCGCGCTGGGGCGGTGACGAGTTCCTGGTGCTGACGCCCGCCAGCGACGCGCGCTACCTCGCCACTCTGGGTGAGCGCATCCGCGCCGCCGTCGCGGGCAGCCGTGAGCTGGTAGACGACAACGGCGCCCCGATCCCCATGACGGTCAGTGTCGGCGGCTACTTCGTCGCGCCCGACGATGACATGGCAATCATGCTCTCCCGCGCCGACAAGGCGCTTTACCTGGCCAAGGAGTCCGGCCGCGATTGCTATCGGGCCTACAGCGGTGACGCTTGAACCCGCGGCATGTAGACCAGTAGGTCGGAAAAGCCGGCGGCCTCATGCCGGCGCCTTCCGACATATCCCCGGCGGAAGGCGCAGCGCCTTCATGTGGATGACTCATCGAGACTACCAGGCCTCGCGGGTGGCCCCGATTCAGATCTTCGGCAGGGTGACGCCGACCTGACCCTGATATTTACCGCCGCGATCCCGGTATGAGGTCTCGCAAACCTCGTCTGATTCGAAGAACAGCATCTGCGCCACGCCTTCGTTGGCGTAGATCTTGGCCGGCAAGGGCGTGGTGTTGGAAAACTCCAGGGTGACATGCCCTTCCCACTCCGGCTCCAGCGGCGTGACGTTGACGATGATGCCGCAGCGGGCATAGGTGGATTTGCCCAGGCAGACCGTGAGCACGCTGCGCGGGATGCGGAAATACTCGACGGTGCGGGCGAGGGCGAAGGAGTTGGGCGGGATGATGCAGACATCGCCCTTCACGTCGACGAAGGAATCGGGGTCGAAGTTCTTCGGGTCGACGATGGTGTGATTGAGGTTGGTGAACAGCTTGAATTCGCTGGAACAACGCACGTCGTAGCCATAGCTGGAGGTGCCGTAGGAGACGATCTTCTCGCCATTGACGCTCTTGACCTGCCCGGCCTCGAACGGCTCGATCATGCCTTGCTCCATCGCCATGCGGCGGATCCACTTGTCGGATTTGATACTCATGCTTGCCCCAGCAACAGGTTTTCGAAAGGGTGGTGTTGTTTCCAGCGGTAGGACTCGAAGTCGCGCCGATCGGTGGAGAGGATACGCCCATGCCCGAGCTTTTCCGCCAGGATGACCAGGGAAGCGTCGGCCAGGTCCATCGGCAGTTGCGCGTAGCGGCGCATCAGTTCGAGCAGGCGCGGGCGCGCCTGGGCATCCAGTTCGACGATATCGACGGCGCCGGCGAAGCAGCGTTCGAGAAAGCGGGCGGGCAACTCGGCATGACCGCGCGCGGCGAGCAGATGGGTGGTTTCGGTCAACACCGGCCAGGTGGTGACCAGACGTTCACGAATCTCCCGGCTGACCGCCAGCGCCCGCGCATGATGGGCATCGCCGCGATTGAACAGCGCCACCCAGTAGCCGGTATCGGCGATGATCATCCGTGCTTGGCAAGCAGGGAATCGCGCAACACCGCCTTGTAATTGCCGGAGAGGTCGGCGGGACCCTCGATACAACCGATCAGGTCGGCGAAGGATTCGGCCGGCGTGCGCGTTTCGACGCTTTCCTGGAGATAGAGGCGGTGGATGGACTCGCGAATGACCTCGGTGACGCTCATGCCGGTCTCCTTCAGCAACTGGCGCAGTTCCTGACTGGTGGCTTCGTCGAGACGCGCGTTGACCCGCATCCCGCCTTCAGGCGGCAAGGTTTCATACAGTGAGAGGGCTTCGGACAGCTTTGTCATACGCCGTATGATAGCCATGTACATCGTGTCCAACAACGAAAAAAGGCGCCTTGCGGCGCCTTTTTTCTTCC